>CAYGTX010000238.1:0-2619 GCA_964352935.1 uncultured Rickettsiales bacterium
TACTGAAAGTGGCACTACAATGGCACCTGCTTTGAGAATGCCAAAATACACCATGGGGAAGTAAGGTAGGTTCAAACAACTTAACGCTACCCTATCGCCTTTTTGAATGCCCGCTGCTACCAAACCATTAGCTACTTGATTAGCTGCTGCATTGGTCTGTCCAAAACTGAAATTCTTATCCATGAAAATGAAAGCATCCTTGTCAGGGTACTTTCGAGCGCTATCTTCTAATACTACCGAAAGGTTTATCATAATTTGTAGGTTAAGACTTTTATAGAACTATTGCATTGCAAAAACAGCAATGAGCAAATATTGTTCTTTAAGATAACGTTTGCGAAGCGTTTTATCCACTTGCAGTTGCTAAAAGAATTTTAAAAATAGATTATTGAGTTTCTGCTTAATAAATAGCGGAAGAGGGGGCAAAAAAAGAAATTGAAATACTACATTTGAATTGCTGATAAGTAGTCCTAAAAGCCAATGAGTATTGCTTCTATTTGAATCAGCTTTTAATCTTAGATTTTTAATACCTTCTTAAAAAGAAGACTACAAACCTCTATAAATAAAACCAGCAATTAAAATCCAAACTTGTCTTTTCAGACTTTGCTTAGTTTAATTGCTGGCTTATCGAATAGAAATTAAGTTCAATAATTCAACTACTAATTATTAGCTGTATCAACACCTTTACTTAAAAGTGTTCCGCCCATTGCTAGAAGCCACAGCACCTTAACATGAAATATAGGCTTGTAAATTTCAAAGTTATCAGGTATCGCTAAAATGATACCCACAGCCACAAGTCCTAAAAGCGCAGTAAATGCACTTAACCAAGTTGGGAAAATTTTGAATTTCAAAAATCCAACACCTAGAAGTACTAATCCAACGCCTGAGAAAATTCTACCAAAGCGTATGAAGCATGTTACATATTGGTTAGTAAATAAAACACCATTCATAAACTCCTGAATTTCTTCAGGTGATTTTCCCATTGTTTGTCCTACGCCCCAAGCTCCAAAATTATAATAGAATGCCGCTGCTATGGCCAAAGTAAAAGTACCTACTATAGTCATACCCGTACCTGGCAACATGATAACACGCATTGGTTTTTTAGAAGTGATTGATACTAAAGCAAATAAAGCTATAGCCATAGTAACCCATCCAAAAATATGGAATCTGTACATCCATATCCAATACCACACATCTTCTCCTATCGCTTCAAAATCTGATGCTACAATATATTCACCAATGTGGTGTGGAGATAAGAACCATCCACCCCATAATAAAATGGCTGCCATAATAAATGACCAGCCTGTAAAGCTTGTTTCAAAATCTTTCTTCATAAAATCTGGTTTTAGTAATTGACTAATATAATGGGTTGAAATTTCACGGAATGTAACATTTGTTACATGCCGTAAATTTTATAACTTATATCTTGTCCTGATTTTAATTGATGAACTAAAATTTAACCGTTTTGAAAAGACGAGATTTTGTTTTAAAAACTACACTAAGTTCGTTTGCAGCCCTTATTGGAACAGACATAGTCTTTGGTTCTAATATGCCCAAAGGTTATAATCCTTTAGCGCTTCAAGAACCTGACCCATTTAAGTTATTCAGTAAGCATAAAGACATGATAGTGCTTAATGATAAACCATGGAATATAGAAGCGCAGGCTCACCTCCTAGACGATAAGATAACACCCAATGCCAGCATGTTTATCAGAAATAATGGGCTGGTACCTGCAGATATAGATATAAATAAGTGGACACTTACTATAGATGGTGAATCTGTAGTGAATAAAAAAACATATACACTGGCAGAGCTAAAATCTAAATTCAAGCATTACAGCTACCAATTAACAATAGAGTGTGGAGGTAATGGCAGAAGTGAATTTGATCCTCCGGCCAAAGGCAATCAATGGACTATAGGTGCAGTCCACGCGGCCAAATGGACAGGCGTTCGATTGAAAGATGTATTAAATGATGCTGGCATAAAAAGTAATGCTGTATATATAGGGTATCACGCCATCGATTCGCATCTAAGTATGGATCCTTCAAAGGAGCCTATTTCAAGAGGGTGCCCAATGGCAAAAGCACTGCAGGATGAAACAATATTGGCTTTCGCAATGAATGATCAAGATATTCCTTTGGCTCACGGTTATCCCTTGCGTTTGGTAGCAGGAGGTTGGCCGGCTTCTGTTTCAGGAAAATGGATCAATCGAATAAGTATTAGAAACATTGTTCATGATGGCACAAAAATGACCGGTGATGCATATCGTACACCTTGCAAACCAGTGGCCCCTGGTGAAAAGGTAAGCGATGAAGATATGTGCATCATAGAGTCAATGCCTGTGAAATCATTGATAACATACCCTAAGTCTGGCGCTATGATTGATGAAGGCACTTCCTTAAAAATAAGAGGGCATGCGTGGGCAGGCGAACTTGAGGTCTCAAAAATGGAGTATTCCATAGATTTTGGAGCTACATGGAAAACTTGCACACTTGACAAACCCGCCAATAGACTGGCATGGCAGCATTTTGAAGCTTCTATTGAGTTTCCTCAAAAAGGATATTATGAAGTTTGGGCAAAAGCTACCGATGCTCAGGGGAAGTCTCAACCAATGCTTGTGCC
>CAYGTX010000239.1:0-2616 GCA_964352935.1 uncultured Rickettsiales bacterium
AAACGAAAGTGCTGGTGTATCATCAATAAAAAACGGCAAATTATGAATACGCTCATTTGCCTCTACTAACTTAGCGAATGATTGTTCGTCTAAACGCCCTTTTCTGATATCAGATGAATTTACTTGCGCTTCCATTGCCATCATACGCATAGCAAGCTGCTCAGCTGACATCTCTAGCGAGAAAAACCCCACCGCAGGTGGTGGTGTAGAATCGTCATCATGATATTTCTTTAGATTTTTACACGCCCCCATTGCCATACTTACAGCTAATGCTGTTTTACCCATTGAAGGACGTGCAGCAAGAATCAATAAGTCAGAGTTGTTAAGACCACCTAATATATTGTCAAGATCACTTAAACTAGTTTCAATTCCCGAAATGGTTGCATCGCTTTTATATGCCCTATCGGCACTGCTGATTGCCTCTGCAAGTGAAGTTTTAAGAGGCTGAAAGCCTTTTTCGATATCACCTGAGCTTGCCAGATGAAAAAGGCTTTGCTCAACACGCTCAATTTGCTGACGAGCAGTTTCATCTATATTGGTATCACGTGCATTATTCACTACTCCCTCACCTAAATCAACCAAACAGCGACGAAGATAAAGGTCGTACAAAACCTTACCATAGGCTTCAAGATTAATAATAGACGCAGATAAACCCGCAAGTTTCACAAGATATTCAGCACCACCAATATCTTTGAGGGCTTCATCTTTTTCAAAATAGTTTTTTAATGAGACAGGCGTTGCTACAATGCCGCGCTCCATAAACGTAAGCACTGCCTGATAAATACGCGCATGCACTGGCTCGTAGAAATGCTCTGGCCTTAGATATTCACTCACCTTATAGATGGCTTGGTTGTTGGTTAGAAGCGCACCAAGCACAGATTGTTCAGCAGGTATATTATGCGGCATCGTGACGTAGCCTTCTTGCTCATCACCATCAATCACTTCACTTAAAAACGGGGTTTGTAGTGCCATATGCCTTCTTTGATTTTATACTGTTTTATTGTACATCATTTATAACAAGTTTTACGAAAAACAGTAGAAAAATATCACAAAGATTTTACTATAAAAGCTTGACAGAAAAGCGCAACGCACTTATACCCCTTTCTCACCATTGCAATAAGTATTTTTAAGCTTATTCGCACATATGGCGGAGTAGCTCAGCTGGTTAGAGCAGCGGAATCATAATCCGCGTGTCGGGGGTTCGAGTCCCTCCTCCGCTACCAAGTCCATTTACTTCATTTTCATCAACGAGTTTATAATATAGCTACTTGCCTTTGCTGGCTTGATAATCAGTTATGATAGCTTCAGTGGCTGTTTGTAATTTTTCTCTAAACACGTCTTTAGAGTAGTTTTTTAATGATAACTTACCACCAATACATAACTGCCTTGCATCAGACTTCAAAAACAACTGCAGCGCAGTAGTAATTGCTTCTGGGTTATTGCGCTCAAACAACAAACCATTCTTTTGATGTTTTATCAATTCGCAAGCACCTTTAGTTTTACTGGCTATCACGGGTTTATTTGCCGCCCACCCCTCTATTATCACCAGCCCAAAGGCTTCATATTCAGAGGGAACCACCAACACATCTATATTATCAAAAAAGTTTTGCTTAGATTTATCATTTACCCAACCAATAAACGTGACATTTGCGCCCAGTTCTTGCGCTTTCTTTTCTAAATTGTGACGCTCCACTCCATCACCTGCAATGATAACCTCATAAGGAAAATCAAAATATCGAGTCGATTCAAGCAAGTATTTCACACCCTTTAATGCATCCAAACGCCCTATAAACCCCAACTTCAATACATCACTGCCACTGGCTCTAGGAGTGCTGCTATATTCAGCGTCATAGACATTGGGTACATAATAGCAAACACCTTTAAACTGCTTGCTTTGCCTTGACTCACGCTCAATATAACGCGTAATAGCAACAAGGTAATCAATCGATTCAATCTGCTTTGGTTTTTCACCATGGTTTACAACGACAATTGGGCAAATATTTTTTGCTGCTTTTTTAAGTAAGCCAAGCGGGCGAGTATTATGTAGAAAAACAATATCTGGCTTAGTTTTCTTTAGCATTCGGCGTATCAAAAATACAGCAAATGGATTATACTGATGTAAAGAGGAACTTATGAATGATGATTCAATGAGTTTAGACTGACTATCTTCAACAAATGGCTTTAGTCGGGCATCGTTCGCAAGTAATGTAGTAACATGCCAACCAAAGAAGAGAAAAGCTTCATTATAACGCAGAAACATCTGCTCAAGACCACCCAAATCTTTACTAAAGGCAATGTTTAAAACTTTCACACACACCTCTTAGAATTTGACAGTAGTTACATTAAAACTAAAAACCAATAAAAGAAAAAAGTCCATCAAGCGCTTTTTTACCAAAAATGAGAAGAATCGTTGTAAGTGTTACACCGCAACAGCCAACGATCATACCAGCGATAATGGTAATGCCATCTTTACTCAAAAGCCCAAGAGACATAATAGCGATGCCAGTTGCAGGAATAAAATTAGTTAACGGCAATGGTACAGCAATTGAAAGTGAAAAAACCAAACAGAAGAAACCCACCAAACGCTCACCGCTTGTATTGGAAGTAAACGAGAAG
>CAYGTX010000240.1:0-2605 GCA_964352935.1 uncultured Rickettsiales bacterium
GATATGCTCGCCAGCATGCGCTTTGCTTATGAAGGTGAGAATTTAACACTCACTGCGCTGATGGATAAACTTTCTTCAAGTAAAGAAGAAGAGCGCAAAGCGGCATCTAAAGCACTTGGTAAAG
The DNA here is from genome assembly GCA_964352935.1 of uncultured Rickettsiales bacterium. Lineage (GTDB taxonomy): Bacteria > Pseudomonadota > Alphaproteobacteria > Rickettsiales > CAYGPX01 > CAYGPX01. Next base: position 125 of record CAYGTX010000240.1, read on the forward strand.
GCTTAACGGATAATGCAAAGAATTTCGCTCTCATTACAAATGTACTTGCTAAAGATAAAGAGATTGAAGATAGGTGGAGAGGTTTTAAGTTGCCAATTTCTTCACGCAATTTAGATAATCTAATTGAAGATGAAGTGGTGGATACGCTTATTGAAACCGTGAAGCGAAACTATCCGAAACTTTCACATCGCTATTATAAGCTTAAAGCAAAGTGGCTTGGAAAAGAAAAGCTAGAATATTGGAATCGCAATGCACCACTTCCAGGGCATGATGATACTAAGATTAAATGGGATGATGCGGTTGAAACCATTCTTGATGCATATGGGCAGTTTTCAGATGAGCTGGCAACAATTGGCAAGCAATTCTTTGACAATAGCTGGATTCATGCGCAAGTGAATGAGGGAAAAGACTCTGGTGCTTTTGCACACCCAACTGTGCCTTCGGCTCACCCTTATTTGTTGGTGAATTTCCAAGGTAAAACCCGTGATGTGATGACCTTAGCGCATGAGCTTGGCCACGGTGTGCATCAAGTGCTAGCAGCAAAACAAGGTGCGTTAATGGCAGATACGCCCCTTACCCTTGCTGAAACAGCATCTGTTTTTGGTGAGCAACTCACCTTTAGAGCGATGCTTAAGAAGCAAGATGATTCGATTAAAAAGCGTAATATGCTTGCCTCAAAAGTAGAGGATATGCTTAATACGGTGGTGCGTCAGATTGCTTTTTGTGAATTTGAGCGAGAAGTGCATGCTAACCGCAAGCTTGGTGAGCTTTCAAAAGAGCAATTGGCTGAAATTTGGATGCATGTGCAAAAAGAAAGCTTGGGACCAGCACTCGAGTTTGATAAAGACTACGAGCATTATTGGGCGTATATCCCTCACTTTATTCATAGCCCGTTTTATGTCTATGCCTATGCATTTGGTGACTGCTTAGTAAATTCACTATATGGCGTATATCAAAAACAACCAGATGGCTTTGAGCAGAAATATCTTGCGATGCTGTCTGCTGGCGGAACATTGCGCCATAAAGAATTGTTAGCACCCTTTGGCTTAGATGCAAATGATCCATCATTCTGGCAAAGTGGCTTGGATGTAATTAGCGGTTTTGTAGACGAACTAGAAAAGATGTAATGGTTAATATATTTATTTGTTCTGCTTCTGTTTTTATCATTTAACATAAAAGTGAAAATGTAACATTTCTCGCTTGCATCTTATAGCTATTTGATTAAACTGAAGCAGATTCGTCTCGAAGAGGTAGAGAAAATGAAGCTTGGTGTCCTTAAAGAAAAAACTACGAATGAAAAACGTACAGCAATTACGCCTGACGTGATTGCAAGCTACGTAAAACTTGGTTTTAGTGTAGAAGTAGAGGCTGGTGTTGGTAAAGATGCAACATTCGACGATTCGCTTTACACTAAAGCGGGTGCGAAAGTTGTTAAGAATGGCACAACGATTCTTAAAACTGCCGATGTGATTTTGCGCGTTCAGCCACCAAAGCCATCAGAAGTAACAGGCATGAAGGCTGGTTCAGTTTTAATTGGATTACTTGGTGGGCTGAGTGATCCCGCACTTATTCAAAAGCTTGCAAAAAAGAAAATTACTGCCTTTTCAATGGAATTAGTACCACGCATTACACGTGCTCAGAGCATGGATGTGCTTTCCTCTCAAAGTAACCTAGCGGGTTATCGTGCAGTGATTGATGCGGTGAACGAATTTGATCGTGCTATCCCAATGATGATGACGGCTGCTGGCAGAATTAATCCCGCTAAAGTGTTGGTGATTGGTGCTGGTGTTGCTGGTTTGCAGGCGATTGCTACCGCTAAGCGTCTGGGTGCGATTGTTTCAGCATTTGATGTGCGTCCTATTGCGCGCGAGCAGGTGGAAAGTTTAGGTGCATCCTTTGTTGAGGTTGAATCTGAAGAGTCTGATTCTGCTGAAACAGCAGGTGGTTATGCCAAAGAAATGAGCGAAGATTATAAAAAGAAACAATCTGAGTTAATTCACGAAACATTAAAGACTCAGGATATTGTGATTTGTACTGCACTTATTCCTGGACGTCCTGCTCCATTATTGATTCCTGAAAAAATGGTGAAAGACATGCAGCCTGGCTCAGTGATTGTTGATTTAGCAGTTGCTAATGGTGGAAATTGTGAGCTGTCTCAAAAAGATAAAGTTGTTGAGAAATACGATGTTAAAATTGTGGGCTATGAAAATATGCCCTCTCGCGTTGCACCAGATGCAAGCAGACTTTACGCTAAAAACTTACTTAACTTCTTAACACCACTCGTGAATGTTAACCTTAAAAAAGTGAAGCTCGATTTTGAAGATGAAATTGTTCAAAGTTCGTTGCTAACCCACGATGGAAAAATCGTTCATCCGCAATTTCAGGGAGTGAAAGACGATGTCGGATCTAAACCAAGCAATACAAAACGCAAACGAGCTGTCGCAAAAAGCAGCACAACTAACAAACCAAAGCGTAGAGCTA
>CAYGTX010000241.1:0-2603 GCA_964352935.1 uncultured Rickettsiales bacterium
TACTTTGTGATTCTCCCGCCCCACCCATTAGCGATCAAACCTGTGTATAATTGCGTGTTTAGTAAAGCGCAGGGAACAAATAAAAAGAATAGGACATTAGTCCGAGCCAGCCATGAGCTAGCAAAGCTGTGTTTCATTGTGAGTTTAGTAAAACGAGCAGCGATAATTATAAAAAAAGGTCTTGTTATGTCCGAATCTGTAAATACGTCAGGCGCTTATATTATTGTAACGGGTAACGAAAAAGGTGGGTGCGGTAAAACTACTGTGACGATGCACTTGGCCGTTAGCTTGTTGTATGATGGAATGAAAGTGGCGACGATAGATTTGGATGCACGTCAGCGCAGCCTTTCACGCTATATTGAAAACCGTATTAAATATGCAGAAGCGGAAGCAAAAGAGCTGCCACATCTGACGCATTATATCGTCAATAAAAGTGATTTACCCAATAAAGCAGATGCTGAAGCGGATGAGTGTAGTCGTTTTGAGGCGTGTCTAGCGAAGGCTGTATCTGAAAATGATGTGGTAATTGTGGATGCACCGGGAAATGATACCTATCTTTCACGCCTAGCGCACAGCTACGGGGATACCATTGTCACCCCTATCAATGATAGCTTCATTGATTTGGATGTGATTGCACATGTAAAAGCAGATACGCTCGATATGTCACGTCCGGGTGTCTATAGCGAAGTGGTATGGCAGGCAAAAATGCAACGTGCCAAGCGCGATCGCGGTGAAATTGATTGGGTAGTGTTGCGTAATCGTTTAAGTAATTTAGATGCACATAATAAGCGCCAAATGGCAGATGCGTTGGACAAGCTTTCTAAGAAAACAGGGTGTCGTATAGCACAAGGCTTTAGTGAGCGCGTCATCTATCGTGAGCTTTTCTTAAAAGGCCTAACGTTGCTAGATGTGATGGATGCTAAATCTCAGGTGAAAGTGCGCATGACGCATATTGCTGCGCGTCAAGAATTGCGAGAGTTGGTACATTTCTTAGATATTAATTATCGTGTTCGTCAGAAAATGGGTATTGAGGAAGAATCGGCAGCAGGCGGCGGCGGTGCGCCAAAACAGCAAAATGAGGAACTTTCTCATCAAGAGGAAGTAACACAAGAAGGTTCTGTGCTAGAAGCAGCAGAAGCTCCAGAGGCGATTGCTCCATTGCCTGAGAATCCTGAAAGTGAAGTGCCTGCTGAAACGCAGACAGCTTCGTATGTGGAAGAAAATCAAGCATCCAATGCAGAAGCAGTGAGTGCTGAAGTTTATACTGAAGCTGAGTCGCAAGAGTCTGAAGAGCCGCACATGCACCACTATACATTAGAGGAGCTTTCCAAAATGGAGGAGGCGCTGGAAAATGAAAGTGCAGAGCAAGAAAGTGAAGCTGTGCTAGACGATATAGCTGAAAACGAAGTGCTGCAAAGTGATGCAGTGGCAGAAGATGCGTCCGCTGAACAAGTAACTGAAGTGCCGACTGAAAATACTTCGGATGAAGGTGGCCTAAGTGAAGATACCAAAGCCAAACTGAATGCGATGCTTGCAAAGAGTAAAGAGTTTGTTGAAAGTGATGAGGGGGATGCCGTTGATTCTGCTGATGTTGCGGATGCGGTAAGCCCAGATAGTAATCTGCAATTTGATGAATCATCAGATGAAGAATCGCCATCACTTTCGAGTGACGCATCTAGCTATACCAATAATTAAGCTCGCAAATGGTAGTTTATTTTTTAGCAGGATGCGTGGTGGTGTTTGCCATTGCGCTTTTAGTCAAAAAACTTTCTCGTATCGATGAGAAAACCTATCGCCGCATCGTAAAGTGGGGCGGGTTGGTTATCCTATTGATTGCTGCGATATTGCTGCTGCGTGCTGGCTTACCCTTGATTGCAGCCGCGGTTGGTGGATTAGGCGTGCTTCTGCCACGATTGATGCAGTTGCTACGATTCTTTGGTATGATAAAGGCGTTTCGCGGATTTTTTGGCAGAAAACGTACGGCATCTAGTGCACAAGGCCAGCGTTCAGCCAGCGCAGCTTCAGCAAGTGGTATGACAAAGGCAAAAGCAGCAGAAATTCTTGGGGTAAAAGAAACAGCCACCCCTAAAGAAATTAAAACGCGCTATCAACATCTCATGAAACAAGTTCATCCTGATAAAGGTGGCAGCGAGCATTTTGCCTCGCAGTTGAATGAAGCCAAAGATGTGTTGCTAAAATAGAATCATTTAAAACAAGATGGTTGGTCATAGGCGCTTGGCATTCTCATCAGTTTCACTAGACTTTTTATGCGAGTCTCGCTATGTTCAGCATCTTCTAAACGTCAGTAAAACGAGGCACTCGCATGAGTAATAAAGGCAACCCAAAAGATTGGCAACCATCCACAAAATTAGTGCGTGGTGGTACGATACGCTCAAATTTTGGTGAGACTAGCGAAGCGATTTTTCTAAATTCTGGCTTTTGTTATGATTCAGCAGAAACCGCCGAAAGCCGTTTTAATGGTGAAAATCCGGGCTATGTTTACTCGCGCTATTTAAACCCTACCCTCGCAATGCTAGAAAGAAAGTTAGAGCTTCTAGAGGGTGTAGAGCGAGCATGTCTGATGGCAAGTGGCAAGGCGGCAG
>CAYGTX010000242.1:0-2587 GCA_964352935.1 uncultured Rickettsiales bacterium
ATGATAAAATTGTCGCAATCACAGCTGCAATGCCATCGGGCACGAGTGTGGATAAGTTTGAAAAGACGCATCCCACGCGTTATTTTGATGTGGGAATTGCCGAGCAACATGCGGTTACCTTCGCGGCTGGTTTGGCGTGTGAGGGGTATAAGCCATTTTGTGCGATATACTCCACATTCTTGCAGCGTGCATACGATCAAATTGTACATGATGTGGCGATTCAAAGCCTGCCAGTGCGGTTTGCAATTGATAGAGCGGGCTTGGTGGGGGCAGATGGTCCAACCCATGCAGGTGCATTTGATGTAGCGTTTCTATCGAATTTACCCAATATGGTGGTGATGGCAGCAAGCGATGAGCTGGAGCTTGCCAGAATGGTGGCAACGAGTGCTAGCATTAATGATAGACCTAGTGCGTTTCGTTATCCACGCGGTGAGGGGTTGGGGCTAGAGATTCCTGAAAATGTAGAGCCGCTTGAGCTTGGCAAAGGGCGTATGATTCAGCAAGGCAAGAAAGTGGCGATTTTGTCACTTGGTGCGCGGCTGGAAGAAGTGAAAAAAGCAGCTGAGGAACTAAAGTTACAATATAACATTAACCCGACTATTGCTGATGCACGCTTTGCTAAGCCATTTGATGAAGCGATGGTAGAGCAACTACTTAAAGAGCATGAACTTGTGATTACGATTGAAGAGGGTTCTGTAGGTGGTTTTGGCTCTCTCGTGCAACAATTTGCAACGGATAATAATTTGCTGGATAGTAAACATCACTTAAAGAGCATGGTGCTGCCCGATGTGTTTATTGATCATGATAAGCCTGAAATTATGTATCACCAAGCGGGGCTTGATGCAGATGCTATTGTGAAATTGGTGAAGTTGTCTATTTAGGTGGGTTTAGAGAGCTGGAGCAGGCTTGGTTGTTGTTTTAGCGCCATGAGTAGCTTGTGCTGAAACGATAGCTCTAGCAGAAACATCACCTGTATATTCCACGCCTTTAATTGGCTCTATACCTGCTTCTGCGGCAATTTGACTTAAGTTATTGCAACCTTCAACTTCACCTGCACCTGCACCTTCAACTGTTGCTTCTTGATTTAAGTTTTCATTTTTTTCTTGCTGTTGTTCCCGCTCTTCTTCCAGCTCTTCTTGTTTAGCTTGATGCTTGCCTTCTCCCATGCAAAGCAATGCATCGCGTTGCAACTGCGCTTCGGTAATATCTTCCATTAGTGTGTGATATGTTTCTTTTTTTTCGTCATCTAAGTCTGTCATATCGGTTTCGCCATTTAGCGTATCGACAAAATTGTCAATTTCTGTACGTACGCCTTCTAATTTCTGCTGCGTTTTATTTAACTCATTCTTTTCCTCATCGTTTAGTGGTGATGCCTTATCATTAATTAAAAATTTGGTTCTATTATCTTTAATCTTTTCTTGTTCTACCAGTGCCTTTTGTTCTTGTTCTATATGTTCGAAAACAGAGTTGTTTGCATCGCGTTCTGCCGCTGCTTGCGGATTGAAAAAGTCATTTGCTTTATCTTTAAAACTACGACCAGATTGTTGATCTTGCTGTGGCTGCTTACCCGCTTGATCTATTGCATTGTGAAGATATGCCGAGGCCGCAGCGGATGCTTGACTGTACATTTTACCCATCTGTTTAGAAAGGTCAGTTTGATGGTTTCGGTAAAAATCACTAAGGACTGCTTGCTTAATAACTCTTACATTTGGTCCGTGTTTTTTGATGCATTCTTTTTTCCACGCTATGCCTTCTTTTGTGGTTTCCCATTTTTTGTAATCTATTTCTGCTTCGTCCCACGCTTTTATATCTTCTTTTATTTGTTGAGCTTTTAGCGGTTTAAGGCTATCTGGCCACTCTGGTGGCCGCGGTTGAAAGGAATTATTAGATTTGCTTGTTGCATTAGAACGATTTTTTGCATTAGATGATGCTGGGGCATCTGAAGATTTGATGGGTTTTGATTGTCCTCTCCAAAAAGCAAAGGTGTAATAAAGTTTCATGAACATTGAAAGAGGTTTACTTTTAACACTTTCATTCTCAGGCTCTTTGTAGAAAGTAGCTGCTGCGCCGTTTTTAAGATATTTAAGGCTTTCTTCAGAATTCATGGTTTTACTCAGAAACATTAATGTTATAGAAATGCACAGTATCTATTTTGCTTTAAAAAGGTTAAAAAAAGATTAACAAATGCAATGTTTATTAGTAATAAAATGCCTAACGTAAAAGAAATAAAAACGACCGCCGAGATGGAAGCACTGTTTCCTGTTTTGTGCCAGATGTATCCTAATCTTACCAAAGAAGAGTATCAAAAGGTGCTGCCATCGCGTGTAGCGCAAGGCTACCGCATGATAGCGGTGTTTGATAATGCGGGAAAACCACAAGCAGTAGCAGGTTTTTGGATTGGTTATCGTTTTTACTGCAAAAAATTTCTACAGATTGATAATATGGTGGCGGATAAGAATCGCTCCGTGAAGGCTTGCGGTAAGTTGCTCATTGATTGGGTGAAAAAAGAAGCCAAAGCGCAAGGCTGTGAGCGTATTTTGCTCGATACATTTGTTGAAAATTACGATGCCCATCGTTTATTTATGCG
>CAYGTX010000243.1:0-2586 GCA_964352935.1 uncultured Rickettsiales bacterium
TCACATGAAACTAGCTCAAGGCTGGCTCGGACTAATGTCCTATTCTTTATTTTGCTTCCATGAAATTCTTCTAAATTTCACATGAAACTAGCTCAAGGCTGGCTCGGACTAATGTCCTCGCTCTTTTCACTTCAAGCACTAGCACTCATAAAGCGCAGCTTTATTCTTATAAACCACCGCATCTTTTTCACGCTTCACCATCTTTCCGATGATAGAAACCGTTTCGCCTTGCGCTTCAAATAGTGCTTTTAAACGCTCTGCTTCATTTGGCTCTACCGCTAGCACCATGCCAATACCATTATTAAACGTCAGCAACATTTCATCTGTTGCCACACCCTGACTAGAAAGCCACTTAAACACTGGCAATGCCGCCCAGCTCGCGCAGTCAATCTCAGCGGCGAGTTCTTTGCCATACACACGTGGCAGGTTTTCAGTTAACCCTCCACCTGTAATGTGCGAAAGCGCCTTCACACCGCCTGATTTAATCGCCTCTAGGCACGACTTCACATAAATACGCGTTGGCGTCAGTAGTGCTTCCGCAAAGCTTTTACCATCCGCATAAGGGGCTTTATCTGAAAGCGACATACCCACTTGCTCAATCACATGGCGTACGAGTGAAAATCCGTTAGAATGCACACCGCTAGATGCTAATCCCAGCAGCACATCACCTTCTTTCAGCGCTTCACTTGGCAAGATACCTTCGCGCTCAACCGCGCCGACTGAAAAACCTGCTAAGTCATAATGCCCTTTTTCATACATGCCCGGCATTTCAGCGGTTTCACCCCCAATTAATGCACATCCTGCTTGGCGACAGCCTTCGGCAATGCCCGCAACCACCGCTTCTGCTTGTTCTACTTTCAGCCCACCCGTTGCAAAATAATCAAGGAATAAAAGCGGTTCTGCGCCTTGGACAATCAAATCATTCACACACATGGCAACCAAATCGATGCCGACTGTATCGTGCTTATCGGCTGCAAAAGCGAGCTTTAGCTTGGTGCCAACGCCATCGGTAGCCGAAACCAATACAGGATCTTTATAGCCACAGGCTTTGAGGTCAAACAAACCACCAAATCCGCCCAAATCTGGGTTACTGCCAATACGCGCAGTAGATTTTGCAAGCGGCTTGATACGGTCAACCAAACGGTTTCCCTCGCTAATATCAACACCTGCATCTTTGTAAGAAATAGATTTTGGAGAATTTGTCACAATTTCACTGCCTTTATTAATGGACTTTCTATACGAATTTCGTTAATCATTTCATATAGAAATCTTTAATAAAAGTAAACAAATGCGCATCATTTTTACATTTATCACTGCACTATTCCTCTTTGCGGGCGTTGCAAGCGCCAATGACGAAAGCTATATTGTACGTAATGTGCAAGTAGATGCGGTGGGTAAAAACTCCACTAAAGCCAGAGAAGCAGCCCTTGCGCAAGGGCAAGAGCAAGCCTTTTATCGCGTGATAGAACGTCTTTCGCCTCGCGCCAATCTGCGGAACTCCATCGCGGATATCCCTGAACTGGCTGATGAAGAAAAAAACAATACTATCTCTAATATGGTACGCGCGCTTGATGTGAATAACGAATCAGTCACTGGCACGCGCTATTTGGCAACGCTCGATATTCACTTTCAACCTGAATATATTAAAGACTTTCTAAGACAGAATAATCTGACCGTCACCGAGCAAGCCACCACCACGATGCTGGTGATACCCGTTTTGTTTGACACCACATCACAACCCAACATTAACTTTTCAAACCCATGGGCAAATGCTTGGCAAACACTCATCAATCAACAACGGTTTGAATCTATTCAGTTGATATTGCCGCAACCGAATGACCCTCTCCTTGCTCAACTTAACCCTACACAAATGCTGGCGAATCACTATAACGCCAATGACGATCAGGCACTCAACAGCCTGCGCCATAAATACAGAGCAAGCCATGTGGTGTTTACTGCAGCAAGAACCGATAATTCATCTCAGCAAACATTGGTGACGATGGCGCGTATTTTTGGCGAAGAACAACCCACCAACCTCACTGAAAACGCTAATCTTTCAGCCCAACCCCTTGCTGAAACAATGAATCAAACGGCCTATAGTTTAGCAGCCAGACTGCAAGGGCAACAAGCATTACTAAAGAATAATAGCTTAAGTTCATCACAGAAAATTGATGTTCGCATCCCGCTTTCTAGCCACCAAGATTGGATGAATATACAACGCAAGTTGGATGCTATTGGCTTTATTAGCACGTGGGACTTAAAAGAACTTTCATCGCGCTCTGCTGATGTGAATCTATCCCTCTCTTCCACCCCTGCATCATTGAGTGAAGCGTTTGCAAGTGAAGGGTTCTCGTTGGAACAATATGATGGTACACTGGTTTTAAATACGGCGACACCTGCAAACAGACCGTCGTTATTTAACTTTTTCCCACGATAATTAAAAGGGTTACGGCATGAAGAAATGCGAAGCGCTCATTTGGTGGGGAGTAGGATTTGTCGCTCTGATGGTGTTCTTGGTGGCCGTCAAAAGCATTTTATTCACATTTGATGTGGCGCTTATTATGGCGTATTTTCTTGACCCTGCGG
>CAYGTX010000244.1:0-2579 GCA_964352935.1 uncultured Rickettsiales bacterium
TCTGTGAGGCATCTAAATTATCGTTTAGGCGGGACTACCACCCACAACGATCGGCAAAATCGTCCGACGGTCTTCTCGCTTTTGCCAGACAGCATGCCGCGCGTTATTTCTATTGGCCGCTTAGATTTTAATTCGGAAGGGTTGTTGCTGCTGAGTTATAATGGGGAGTTAGCACGCCATCTCGAGTTGCCTGCAACGGGGTGGATTCGTAAATATCGTGTGCGTGCTTATGGCTATATGGATGAGCGTCGCTTAGAGCAGGTTGAAAAGGGTGTTACTATTGAAGGGGTGCGTTATGCCCCTGCGAAGGTTTCTATTAGCAAAACCCAAAAAGATAATGGTCACAATATTTGGTTAGAAGTAGCCGTTACTGAAGGAAAGAAGCGGGATGTGCGTAAACTTGTTGAGCATATAGGTCTTACCGTAAACCGATTGATTCGCATTGCATTTGGCCCATTTCAACTTAACGACCTAGCGCCTGGCGAATATCAGGAAGTGCCACAGAAACTAATCAATAATTTTTTAGGCAACTGGCAAAAGAAACCTTAGCACAGGCAGTAATTTATATTATAGTAATTTCAAGTAGTTTATAATAAATAGACGGTTGATTGTGTTGAGGAGGGCTCTAGTTTATGCATATTTTTTCAGGATCTCTTAAAGGTAGAAAAATTGACTCCCCAAGGGGATCGTCGGTGCGCCCAACTTCTGGCCGTACACGTGAGGCTATTTTTAATCTTTTAACCCACGGAAATTTTTTGGAAAGTGATGCCTCTGTGCTTGAAGGTGCGCATGTGCTAGATCTTTATTGCGGAAGTGGAGCGTTGGCCTTTGAAGCAATTTCGCGCGGGGCTGCGCATGCGGTGTTGATTGATATTGAAAATAACAACCTTGAAGCGGTGCGTCATAATGCAGCACGCATGGGCATTGAAAAGCAAATGGTGTGTATTCGAAGTGACTCGTCTAATCCGCCTCCAGCAAGGGTTGCTTGTAATCTTATATTTATTGATCCCCCTTATATGAGTGGGCTTGCACAAAAAACACTCACTAACTTATCGAAAACGGGCTGGCTTGCTGAAAATGCAATTATCGTTCTGGAGCTTGAAAAACGTGAAGATGTAGAAATTCCTGAAGAATTTGAGCAATTAAGTGACCGTCGTTATGGCATTACCAAGGTGATTATATTGCGTTGGAAGGGCTTGTCTTGAACGGAAGATACTTTCCGTATTTGCGAATTAAGATCCTCAATTTTGAGTAGAAAATAAAACTAATAGGTGTGTCTTTGTTGATCGCGCTCTATTTATGGTTGCTTTTATGAAAAAGCATATCTATATTTTGGTTGTATAAAGAAAATAAATGCAACCAAAATAGTAGTCTTGCTTATGTCAAAATCTCAAAATAGCTTGATGATCGAGCGCTTAAAGAAGGAAATGGGTCGTATTGGCTTTAATGCTAGGCAGCTAGCTGTTGAAGCTGCTGTGGGACAATCCTTTGTATATGATGTGTTAAGCGGTAAGTCATGCAATCCCACCACCAATAAATTAGCAGCAGTTGCAGAGGTGCTTGGCGTAAGTGTGCCTTATTTAGTCAATGGTACTACTAACGATAACGAGATTCAGACGACTACAAATGGTAATATCATAGCCATTACGCAAATTGTGCCTGGTAGCAATGGCATTATTAGTCGTGACGATGTTCTTTTTCCGCAAGGGAAGCAGCATTTTTTCCATAAGGATTGGGTTAAAAACAATATTAGTAGTCATTATAACGATTTGCGTATGGTGAGTATTCGAGGTGAACAAATGCACCCATCGCTCAAACATGGCGATTTAGCCATACTTGATATGCATAAAAAACAACCTACTCCACCCGGTGTATTTGCATTATTTGATGGTGCAGGTTTAATGTTCAAAAGGCTTGAGTATATACCAACAGATGGTGCATCGGTGCGTGTGAGTGTGGATTCTGCGCCTTATAGTGCCTATAACTGTCCGCTATCAGCACTTGATGTGCTTGGGCGTATTGTATGGTTTTCAAGGTTAATGGATAGCTAACATTTTCTTTTTGGTTTAGAGAAAAAACGGAGTAGATTTTTCTACTCCGTTTTTTTTGTTCACTAAGCTTTACTGCGCAGCATCGGATGTTATAGTGCTCAATTATGTATGTATAAGTAGAATAACATAGGGTAGTGATGAAGTTTTTTCAGAAACGATTTTGGATGGTTTTTATTGTTTTTTGTCTAGGCTCTTTAGGTGGACTTGCAGCATTGGCAGAAAATATAACGCTTGCTGAGGTGATTCCGCAGCCTGTTAATTCTGTATTTGTTTATATTTCACAAAAGCTGTTGGTTGATATTGTTGCTGTTCTTAGCAAAGTATTGTTTTTCGAAATTATGGGCTTCCCATTTTTGGTAGCATGGTTGGTGATAGGTGGATTGTTTTTCACCTTCCGTCTAGGATTTATTAATATCAGACTATTTGGTCATGCGATTGCCTCGGTCACGGGTAAATATTCTTCTGGAAAGGAGCCGGGTGAAATTTCTCATTTTCAAGCGCTTGTTGCAGCTGTTTCAGGCACTGTAG
>CAYGTX010000245.1:0-2575 GCA_964352935.1 uncultured Rickettsiales bacterium
TGCTACAATTAATTTTAAACAATACAAATATTACGAGGCGTTTAGTATCTCAACTTATGTTTTTTTGCAAGTGCGAAAAGAAAAAACTCATTTTAGGCTCTCATTGATGATGAGATGCTTGTAATTTAGAGTGTTATTGCTTAAAATTAAGCTGATTAAGCGTTTTCCACCAACCAAATGATAATGGGTGGCAGCAAAATAGGTAGTTATGCGATATTCGCGTTTATCATTCACTCTGTTGACATGTGCATTAGTTGTACCTATGTCTGCCGTGGCATTTACTCCTCCATCGCAAGATGAAAGTAAGTGGCATAATTACTCGTGGCCTCGTAATGAGGTAACACCTCAAATGTATAAGCCAGATTATGGCACCTCACAGAAATACCGAGATGCGATGCAAGATGCAGAAAGTTCTCTTGATAAATTAGTGCCGCCATCACAGGCGAGTGCGCCACAACAAGGGCAGCCGCCAGCCACTGCCTATCCACCTAGTTATCAACAAACACCAAAGGGCAGGGCTTATCCACCCACTTATTCACCTCAGGCAATGCAGGGAATGCCGCCGCAAGCGCCTTATTATTCAGGTTCTGTAGCACCACAAGCTCCATCACCTTACGCAGGGCAAGTGCCTTACAATCCACAAGCAGGCTATGCACCTCAGCAATATAACCCACAAGGTTTAAGCCAAGAGCGTGCAACTTCGCGGCGGCAATTTGACCAAAGTGCGAATGATTTCTGGAAATTAAATTTTGGCGCTGGGCTTGGCTATGTGCCTGAATTTGAAGGCTCAGATCAAAATGACCTTTTAATTCTACCTATTATCGATGTTTCATATAAAGATACGTTCTTTTTAAATACTGGACTTGGTGCCGGTATCAATGTGTTTAATGAAAATGGAATGCGAGCAGGACCATTTACAACCTTTGATTTTGGACGTGATAGCGATGATGCTAGTTATCTAACCGGTGCTGAAGATGTTGATCCAACTCTAGAATCGGGTGTGTTTTTTGAGAAAGAGTTTGATCCATTTAGCTTTTTATGGACAGCGCGCTATGCCATTCTAAACGAAGGGCATGGTGGCGTTGTTTCCGATGCTGAGGTTTCCTATCGTATGGTGATAAAACCAGGTTTCTATGGAACTGTTAATGGGACAGTTTCATGGGCTAGTCAAGATTATATGGTTTCCTATTTTGGCGTAAGCCCTAATCATTCTGCACGTAGTGGATTGCGTGGTTATACGCCTGATGCTGGCTTTAAAGATTTTGGTATAGGCGGAAGCTTACATTATGTGGTGGATGACCATATCTCATTGCTTGGAAATTTAGGTATAAAACAACTGATGGGCGATGCGGCAAGCAGCCCAATTGTTGAACATGGTAATGAGCTGCAATATTATGGTGGCTCTGGCGTGCTTTATAGTTTCTAGCGCCACTCTCTTAATTACATTAGGAATAATCTGGATTTTTCTACAAATAATCGTTACATAGAACACTTAAAAATCTATTGAGTGAGCCATGTCAACGCCTGCTATTCTTTCTGTTCGTGATGCTTTTATTACCTTTGGTAAAGCGCCTTTGTTTGAGGCGTTATCGTTTAATATTCATCAAGGCGATAAAATTTGTTTGGTAGGAAAGAACGGTGCAGGTAAAAGCACACTCATGCAAATTGTTACCAATGAGCGCGAGTTAGATGGTGGTGAGCGCTGGGTAGAACCCGGAACAAACATAGGCTATTTACAACAAGAAGTGCCCTATGAAGATGAGCAAACCATTAGATCATTTATCTATGAAGCACTGCCAAAAGATAAGCAAAGTGATGAATATGCTTATATGATTGAAATGGTCACCACACCATTTGAGCTGCATCCTGAGGATAAAATGTCCTCGCTTTCTGGCGGGCAGTTAAGACGTGCAGCACTAGCAAGAGCGCTGGTGGAAGAACCAGACTTGCTGCTATTGGATGAACCAACCAACCACCTCGATTTAGGCGCGATTGAGTGGTTAGAAAATTTCCTAAAATATCAATATCGTGGAGCGTTATTATGCGTGAGTCACGATAAAGCGTTTCTTGCTAATATCTCGGATAAGGTTTTTTGGCTTGATAGAGGTAAGGTGAGGGTGTGTCCGCGTGGTTTTGGTCACTTTGATGAGTGGGCAGAGGAATTGATAGAACAAGAGCGCAGAGAGCTTAGAAACCGCGAACGCACCTTGTTGATTGAGCAAGACTGGGCCAATCGTGGTGTAAAAGCACGCAGGAAGCGTAACATTAGACGCTTAGAAGAAATGAAGAAAGAGCGCGATAGTCTTAAATCAGACAAAAGCATCTTTAACAAAACCATGAAGAAAATTGAGCTTGATCCAATTGAAGCAAGCATGATTTCTAATGTGGTGGCCGAATTTCATAAGGTCTATAAGACGTTCGACGATAAGCATCAGAGCAAAGTTATTTTAGATAGTTTCAACCTTCGTATTATGCGCGGCGACCGCATTGGTTTGTTGGGTAAAAATGGATCGGGCAAGACCACATTTTTAAAGATGCTTACAGGGCAAATGCAGCCAGATAAAGGCAAAATTAA
>CAYGTX010000246.1:0-2569 GCA_964352935.1 uncultured Rickettsiales bacterium
CCTATGACCACCCCATCAACAGGTGATTTAACTTTCTTTTCGAATTGTCCATAAGGTCCGGTAATCAGCCCAATTACCTGATTTTTTTCTACCCTGCTGCCATTTCGTACACTTGAAAAGTGCAGTCCCGCATATTTAGCACGCAACCAGCTAGCCTCTTTAATGATAATAGATGGTTTTTCTATTGGTGGTGCATCATCTCGCATTCCTAGATGTTTCATTACCCTCAATATACCACTTATACCATTGTCAATAGCGTTTTTTCTTAAGCGCATGGTCTCACCACCTTCAAAAACTAAAATTGGCTTGCCCGCTTTTGCAGCCGTTTTTCGGAGTGATTTATCTCTAAAAGCAGACTTAATAATCAATGGTGCTCCAAATACATCCGCAATTTCCTTTTCCATAGGATGGTCAAACATAGCACGTATCTGAGGGTAGTTGTTATGACTGGCGCCACCAGTGTGAAAATCTAATCCCAAATCTATTTGAGGAAGAATTTCCGTTGTGAAAAAATTTGCTACCCTGCTGGCCAATGAACCTGATTTTGAGCCTGGAAATGATCTGTTAAGATCTTTGCCATCAGGCAATCCTCTTGAGTGATTTATAAAGCCATAAACATTAAAAACAGGTATCGCTATTACTGTTCCTATCTTTGGAATATGATCTTTCTTAGAGATTATCCTTCGTAAAATTTCAATCCCATTAGTTTCATCACCATGCATTCCCGCCATTATTAGTAGCGTAGGCCCTTTGATTTTGGATCTAGCAACGAAAACGGGAATATTAATAGGTGTTCTTGTAGGTAAACGAGCTATTAATGCATTGATCTGAAGTTTCTGACCAGGCTCTATCTTATGCCCATCAATGATCATTTCCGTGCTGGTCATGCGTTGATCTTATCTTTTTGAATCCTCTTCACAGGCTTTTTCGTATTTGCCTCCAAAAACTCAATTATTTTACCGGCAATATCAATCCCAGTGGCCTTTTCTATACCTTCCAAGCCTGGAGATGAGTTTACCTCTAGGATTAACGGCCCTCTTTTAGACTGCAGCATATCAACACCTGCTACACTTAATCCTAACTTCTTGGCGGCCAATATAGCAGCTGCATTTTCTGATCTTGTTAATTTGATAATTGACGAGCTACCACCTCTGTGTAGATTGGATCTGAACTCACCCTCTTTTGCTTGACGTTTCATAGCTCCCACTACCTTACCGTCTACAATGAATGCACGTATATCAGCACCTCCAGCTTCTTTTACAAACTCTTGTACAATAACTCTGGCTTTTAAGCCGTGAAAAGCCTCAATTACGGATGACGCAGCTTTTTGATTTTCTGCCAATACAACTCCAAGCCCTTGTGTACCTTCTAGCAATTTGATGATCACTGGAGCTCCTCCTACTGCATTCAGAATATCATCTGTATCTCTTGAGTAATTTGTAAAAACAGTTTTAGGTAAGCCCAAGCCCGCTCTTGAAAGGATTTGTAAGCTTCGAAGCTTATCCCTAGATCTAATCAATGCTTGCGATTCTACAGCAGTGAAAACCTTCATCATTTCGAACTGACGAACGACTGCTGAACCATAAAAAGTAACTGATGCACCTATTCTAGGAATAACAGCATCAAAGTCATCAAGATTTCTCCCTTTATATATTATAGATGGTCTATTTTTTTCCATCACAATAGTACATTTCAAGTGATCTATAACCTCTACTTCATGTCCTCGTAACTCGCTTCCCTCTACTAATCTTTTTGTTGAATATAAATCTGAATTTCTCGAAAGTACTGCAATTTTCATATTATGATTTTTTTTGTTTAAATGACAAATTTGTTCTGGAAACGTCAACTATGAACCCTTTACTCAAGAGTTTCCTTCCTAATAATATAGGGAATTTTAAATTACCTCTATTGCTAAGTGAGAGTTCAGTGGTAAATACCCTCCCATAAATTTTAATATCGGTCTCTATTACAAAGCGCTCCTCACTTTGACCAAAAGAGTTTTTTATTACACGTTTTCTAAACTTAGAAAAATAAAAGCTCTTATCATTATATTCGGGGTGAGTCGGATCTAATAAAGTAAAGTGCAAAACGTCTTCACCATCCTTTCTAATAATTTCTGCATGATGATAATGTATGGCAGAAGTGTATGCTCCCGTATCAACCTTGGCATCTAGCTGAAACAAATCCAATAGAGGCAAGTCAACTACATCATACCTGCCAATGACTATTTTATCCTTCGAGTTCAATAATTTAACTTTTATTAAATATAAAAAAAGAGGCCATTATGAATAACAGCCTCCCAATTACATTAAGTTAAACTTTTTTATTTAGACAAAGCAAATTTAACATTCGTATTTTCCCATTTTAGCTCTATTCCTCCATCAACAACTGCAATGTTGAATGTCTCAACAAATTCCTTTGTCTTAGTAGGATTTACTTTTACTCTAAGCGCATCTTGCTTTTCATCATATTTAAAAGCTCCCCACTGCTTAGCAGTTTTGTTAAAGATAATTATCCATTCTTTCTCTCCTGGAATAGTAAATAAAGCATATTTACCTTTAGCGAGCAT
>CAYGTX010000247.1:0-2513 GCA_964352935.1 uncultured Rickettsiales bacterium
GATCACCACCGTCTCTTCTTTGACCTCACCCAATGCGCCAGAAAAACGCTTACGTCCGTTTTGCGGCATTAATAAGGCTATTTTTGCATCAAACCCTTTGTAACGCTCAAAATCTTTTTTGCGTGTCAGCGGGCGGTCAATGCCAGGGGAACTTACTTCTAAGTTATAATTTCCTTCAATGGGATCTTCCACATCCATCAATGCTGAAATCTGACGACTAGCATGCTCACAATCATCAATTGAGATTTCCACATCATCTGCACGATCAAGCATAATTTGTAATATTTTACGGTGACCTTCTTGCATTTGCACGCGCACAATCTCATAGCCCATTTCTTCTAAGCTTGGCGCTATGATGGCTGATATTTTTTCTTCTAATGCACTGGTTTGCATAGCATCGCTCTTTATTAAGTATTTTTTCTTGCGATTTAAACACCACAATTTAATAGTACTTTAATCATTATTATTCTGAATAAACGACCAAAAAGCACAAAAGGCGGGCTTTCGCCCACCTTTATTGTTTGGCACTTATAGCAAATACATCTTAAAAATGCAAGTTTATTCTATTTCACCGCACCACGCTCCTTTTCACTTGCACAACTCATATGCTTTGACTAACCTTATCGTATGATACAACACTCAAAACCATTTTTTGATCTACATGTATTTTGCTGTACAAACGAGCGCGCTGAGAACCACTCTCGAGGCAGCTGTGCACGCAGCAACTCTGTACAACTTCGCGACTATATGAAGAGTCAGGTTAAGAAGTTGAAACTGGAGCAATCAATTCGTATTAACGCATCTGGCTGCCTTGATCGCTGTGAACAAGGCCCCGTAATGGTCATATACCCAGAAGCAATTTGGTACAGTTACCATAGTAAAGAAGACATTAATGAAATTATTGAATGTCACATCAAACATGGAAAAGTTGTTGAGCGGCTACTCATTGACAACCAATCAAAACAATAAATGCTTCATTTTTTAGGCATAATACGCATATGTTCAGGCAAATCATTATCGCTAAGCGCTGGATATTGCGACCATACATCTTCTGTAAAACGATAATCCCACCATTCAGATGGAAAGAGATACAATTTATTTTTTAAGCCAAATTCATCTGCAGCCATTAGCATTGCTTCATCCAACGCTTGTCTATTTGAAGTAATTTCTGAATTCTTTTCTACATCATTGCAAAAATCAACAAAGTCACGATTTGAGCGTGTACCAAAATGATCAAACGCCGATCCCATCTCGACAAGTACACCTGAAACTGCATCAACAGGCACAATATCAATCGCCATCGCACGAGGGTGACCACCAGCACCGGGTCGCCCAACATATTCTTCAGACCAATGATTTTCTTTTACAACTGATTGCATCGCCTCTTGCGCCTCTACAACACGCAACGAGTCCATCACTTTTAGCTTCCAACCATGGCGCTTATATAAAATTTCTGCAGCTCGTATTGTAATGTTGGCTAAGTCTTGTTGCACCCATAATACCACGTTATCTCGGTAAATAGCACCAAACGGACGATCAGGAATACCGTCATTTTGCGCCATATAGCCTTTAGCACCAACAGGTACGGAAGCTTTGGAGTATTCGACATCGATAACAATGGGATTCACCATTGATTTAGCAGAAAAATAGGCCTTAGCCTGCGTTTCAATATCAATTAATTGCTCTATAAGTTTTTGTTTCATGCCCCTAACTTCTTAAATCACTGACTTAACGATGACTAAAAGTAGCATATAAAACTTACTTATGTATTAACAAAAAATGAAAAGATAAAATATATAGAATGATTCATTGTTATATTTAAGAAGAAATGAAGACGGTGATGCGTCGTATTATGAGACTATGTGTAACAGAATTCTTATTATTAATAATAAGAGCGTTACACCATTATGTCTGAAAGGAGGTAATCCAGCCGCAGGTTCCCCTACGGCTACCTTGTTACGACTTCACCCCAGTCACTGACCCTACCGTGGACGGCTGCCTCCTTGCGGTTAGCTCACCGGCTTCGGGTAAAACCAATTCCCATGGCGTGACGGGCAGTGTGTACAAGACCCGGGAACGTATTCACCGTGGCATGCTGATCCACGATTACTAGCGATTCCGACTTCATGCTCTCGAGTTGCAGAGAGCAATCCGAACTGAGGCAGCTTTTTGGGATTGGCATGATCTCGCGATCTAGCTACCCATTGTAACTGCCATTGTAGCACGTGTGTAGCCCATCCTGTAAGGGCCATGATGACTTGACGTCATCCCCACCTTCCTCCGGTTTATCACCGGCGGTTTCCTTAGAGTGCCCACCATAACGTGCTGGTAACTAAGGATGAGGGTTGCGCTCGTTGCGGGACTTAACCCAACATCTCACGACACGAGCTGACGACAGCCATGCAACACCTGTCACTGGTCCAGCCTAACTGACGACTACATTACATAGTCTATGACCAGGATGTCAAAGGATGGTAAGGTTCTTCGCGTTGCATCGAATTAAACCACATGCT
>CAYGTX010000248.1:0-2513 GCA_964352935.1 uncultured Rickettsiales bacterium
GGGCTAAGTAATGGCTCACCCTTTTTGTCTTGAAACGAATATTCTTCATAGCCCAAAAACACAAAATTATCATCTTTTAGCCATGAAAGAAAATCCATCACTTCCGCCGCATTTGCACGAAGCGTGTCTTTTTCATTCTGTTTTAGATTTGGCTCTAGCGAATGTGATGCAAGTGAGAAAAGTGATATTACTACATCTAAGTGACTAAGAACTTTTTCCCAATCTGCGACAGCAAAATTCACTGATTTGAGCACGTTGGCTATACCAGCCTCAAGCTCAGCCATCTTCTTTTCGTCTGTGGTATGCGACACTTGAAAATGCAAGAATGACTCTAAGCGCGTGCCATTATTTTCTTCTGCATGATGCAAATCTTCTAAGCCACCTTTTGCATTGCGTTTTACGCCAAGCACAGGGTGGAAAATCTTTTGAATATCATAGCCTTGACGGGTTAATTCCTCAGATACCGAGTCAACAAGAAACGGTTTATCCACATTCACCACTTCCACAATGGTGTATGGCGTTTGCCAACCATCTTTTTCTGGAGTTGGATTGAAAATACGAATAGCGGGCTCAACACCTGAATAATCGGCAAAGAACTTAAAGGCTTGCGCGGCAATTGCCTTCAACTCGTCGGTTTTATAATCAACAACATCCTCTTCTGGCACCAGATAGAAGAACGATGAAACAAACTGCTCTAGTGGCTTTTTCCAGCTAGATTTGCCTGCATCCGCAGCTTTGCTTTGTTGAATATTTTTTAGTAGAGTGCTAGAAGCATTGATGTATTTATAAGCCATAGAAAATGTTTCTTTTAATTATCAATAGACCCCATATATACGTCACTGACGTCACCTATATATATTTATGGTGTCTACATAACATGTTGTGAGCAAGATGTGTATAGAAATTAATGAAAAACATTAAGAAAACACGTTTTAAACCACATTATACCAAATGCTTATTGAATCGAGCCTTCGCTTTACGTATGAATATAAGACAGCAAATTAAACGCAAATACAGCATAGTATGACAGATTCCGCCTCTCACCAAACCATCTTCGCGCCCGCATCATCCATACAAAAATCTGGGGTTGCTGTTATTCGTATTTCTGGTGAAAAAGCGGGCGATGCACTGAAGCTTTTAACAAAAAAACCTTTACCGCCCACTCGAAAAGCCACGTTAACAGGTTTATACTGCCCCTTTACAGATGAGTTAATCGACAAGGCGTTGGTACTTTGGTTTGCTGCTCCTGCTAGTTTTTCAGGCGAGGATACAGCAGAACTCCACACACATGGCAGCGTTGCAGTTATCACTTTACTGCTAGAAACCCTAGGAAAAATAGACGGTTTACGCCTTGCATCACCAGGGGAGTTTTCAAAACGCGCCTTTGAGAATCAAAAAATGGACCTCACAGAGGCCGAGGGTCTGGCTGATTTAATCGAGGCGGAAACCAGCCTTCAGGCCAAACAAGCCCTCGCTCAGATGCGAGGAAACCTTCATAATCTTTATGACCATTGGCGCAGTTCGCTCATAAAAATGCAAGCACTCCTTGAAGCTTACATCGATTTTCCTGATGAAGACATACCAACTAATATTATTAATAAGATTGAAATAGACAAGGAAGAGTTACAAAATAACATTAAAAACCATCTAAGCGATGACAGGCGAGGGGAGCGATTACGAAATGGGCTTCAAGTGGTCATCTTGGGACCACCCAATGCAGGCAAATCTTCCCTTCTAAACCTACTTGCAAACCGTGATGTTGCCATTGTTTCTGACACTGCTGGCACTACTCGCGATGTGATTGATGTACATTTAGACATTAGCGGATATCCCATTACATTGTCTGACACCGCAGGTCTGCGTGGAAATGCAGAATCAATCGAGCAAGAAGGCATCCGTCGCGCCCTAGAACGCGCAGATAGAGCCGATCTCAAGCTTTTAATGCTTGATGCAACAGATGATTCTGGTACCAATCAAGAACTCATAAACGGCGCCGATGAGCAAACAATTCTTGTTTTCAATAAAACCGATGCTCTAACGAGCAATGAACCACTTGTAACCTGCAGTAAACCTGCAGTATTTATCTCAGTTTCACAACAAACCAACATCCAAGAACTTCTTGATAAACTTAAGTCACATGCCTTGCATTATATGGGAAAAGGTGAAAACAACGCCCCCGTTGTGACGCGCGCTCGCCACAGGCAATTGCTAGAGCGCACAGCCGAACACTTGGTGCATTTTGATGTGAATGCTGACATTGTTCTAGCTGCAGAAGAACTGCGAGGTGCAGCACATGCGCTTGGACAAATTATCGGCCGCATTGACGTTGAAGATATCTTGGACGAGCTATTCTCGCAATTCTGCATTGGCAAATAACCACCTTATCGATTAAGCTTTTCTTGATTTCATACAGCTTTTCATGTAAATAATGACCCATTCATGGGGGGAGGATAGGAGTTTTCCCGGGATCCAGTTATATATATAAGGGGTATCTTGTATCTCTGATGAAATAT
>CAYGTX010000249.1:0-2493 GCA_964352935.1 uncultured Rickettsiales bacterium
ATATATTAGATGGCAAAGTAGAAAAACTAAGGTTGCTTTTGCAGGATAGCTCATCGGCGCTTTACGCTGCATTTGATAGTGCTGCACCAGCTAAAAAAGCAAGCAAAGCTACTAAACGCAAGAAAGCAGCTTAGTAAGATGACAGTGATTGCTCGTGTAAACCGTAGAAAACCGCACCTTAATTTAACACCGCTCATTGATGTTATTTTTCTGCTCATTGTATTCTTTATGCTCACCAGTAGATTTTCACTCGATAGCGTCATCGATGCTGAAGTGGCAAGTGCTTCAGCAAAGCCTACAAAGCAAACTAAAGCTAAAAACACGGTGCTTATTATCTTAGATAAAGATAATAAATTTAAAATCTGGAGTGAAGATGGTGCTGGCAGTAAAGATTTTTTCTCACTTGGTAAGCTAAGAAGCTCTATAACCCCTTTGCTGGTGAGAGATAAAAACCGAGAGCTTATTATTGTGGTGGATGATGCCATTACTGTGCAGCAATCTATCCAAGCGCTAGAAGCAGCAAAGCTTGCTGGTGCAAAAAACGTACGTTTAGCAGAAGGTGCTAAATAATGGAAATGATTAAACGCCAAAAGCAGCTTAGAAAAGAAATAAGCCTTATTCCGCTTATTAATATTATCTTTCTTCTGCTTATTTTCTTTATGATTGCGGGGCAAGTGCAGCGTTTAGAAACGCTAGATGTTGAGGAGCCCGTAGCAAGCGAAGGAAAAGAACGACGCTATTTACCCGTTATTCTTTATATGGATGCGGATGGAAAAATAGCCTTAAATGGTGATGTTATCAAACGTGAAGATTTACGCTTACTCTTAAGAGTCTCGCTTGAAAACCTAAAGTATGATATACAGGCAGTGACAATTAAGGCAGATAAAAACAGTATGGCAAAACAGCTTGTCTGGTTGATGGATGAGGTTAAGAAAGCTGGTGGAAGGGAAGTTTCTATCATTGTTAATAACGGAAATAACTCATGAGTAACCGATCAAATTATAATTACGGCAATGACTGGTCACCCAAAGATATGCAGGAAAATAGTCAACTGCAAGTGTTTGGTGTGCGCGTAGGGTTTCAAATTGCTTTCTTAATATCTGTAGCAATTCATTTGTTGGTCTTAGGTGCTGTTTTTATTGAGAAACAGTTCATTGAAGAGCCTGAATTTAAGCCCTTAAAGGTTAGGCTTCAAGAAAATGGCGATGATAAGCAATATGTTTCGGACTTACTTTCTCAAGCCAACAAAGAAGCTTTATTGGTGCCAAAAATAAACGAGCCATCAAAAGAAATTATTCCAGATGATAGTGAAAACTATTTATCAGCGAAAGAAAAAGAAGCAGCAAGTCTAGCTGCAAAGAACATCGAAGATCATAAAAAGAAGGCTGAGGAAAGCAAGAAAAATGCACAAATAGAAGTAAAGCCTGTTTCTAAACCTTCGCCTACAACAAACAATACAAAAAAGAAATCTATTGGTAATTCAAAAGATGCCAATGCAGAAGGTTTAATGCGTTACGAGCAGCTTTTACCATTGTGGTTAGAGCGTTTTAGAACCTATCCGCCTATGGCTAAACAGCTAGGGCTAGAAGGTAATGGTGTGGTTTATTTGCGCATCGATAGAAAGGGTAAAGTGCTATTTGCGAGTGTTTCTCGCTCAACGGGACATCAAATACTTGATGATGCACTACTTTCAATGGTAGCTGCTGCAAATCCTGTAATAGCTGTGCCAGAAAATTACAACCCAAAGCTTAATGAGCTATCTTATCAAATTGAGTTTAGATTTAAGTTAGATGAAGAATATCAAATACCAGTTTACCAATAAACGTTGAAATTGTAATAATAGTGTAATTATTTGTGTGTATATTAAACATACAAGCACTTAACAGAATAGTTTAACTTTAATGAGGATTGAAATTATGGGTATTGCATTTTTTGTACTAATTGTGGTTGGTTGTGCAGTAAGTTTGACATAACTAAAACGAAAGCATAAAAGTAAGTAGGGCGCTCTGGCGCCCTTTTTACTTTTTGGGAGCTAGGAATGTCATCATCAATTGAACAATTATTATTAATCATGGAACAGCTGCGCGATAAAGAATCGGGCTGCCCGTGGGATATAGAGCAAGATTTTAAATCTATCGCACCCTATACAATTGAAGAAGCATATGAGGTGGCAGACGCCATAGAGCAAGGTGACAAATCTGCACTCAAAAGTGAATTAGGTGACTTGTTGTTACAAGTTGTTTTTCATGCACAAATGGCAAAGGAAGAACAAAGCTTTACCTTTGAAGATGTAGCGCATGATATTTCAGAAAAAATGATCCGCCGTCACCCGCATGTGTTTGGTAATGCAGATATTAAAACAGCAAAAGCACAAGAAGAAGCATGGGAAAAACAAAAGGCTGATGAGCGCAATAAAAAAGGGGCAACTACCATTTTGGCTGATGTTGAACTTAGATATCCAGCACTAATTATCTCATATAAAATGCAATAAAG
>CAYGTX010000250.1:0-1430 GCA_964352935.1 uncultured Rickettsiales bacterium
TCCCAGTGCTGCTAATAAAGAGCAAGTAAAGCAATATCTTCAGCAGTTTGAGGCGCAAGTTGCGTTGCTTGAAGATGCGCAAAAAAAAGAGTTTCTAAGTCTACTTGCTAAGGATAAGAAGATAGGATTGCCAATGCTGGAGTCAGTTTTTGGCAACAGCCCTTATCTTTCAAAAATTATGCTAAAAGACATCCTTTTTTTGCATGAAATTCTGCATTGGGGATTTTCACATTCATGGCTAAATATTTGTGATGCATTGGTAATGGATTGCGCCAGTATTACGCAAATGGATGCGCTAAAAAAAACATTAAGACAAGCAAAACAGAAAGTTGCACTGCTTACAGCGCTTGCTGATATTTTAGGCGCCTGGGAATTGGAGCAGGTTACGGAAACACTTAGCCAATTTGCTGAAATTGCGCTCGATCAAGCGGTTACATTTTTACTCAAACAGTTACATGACTCTGAGCAAATTACTTTGCCAAACCCAAGTAATCCACAAGAAAATAGCGGGTTTATTGTGCTTGGTATGGGAAAGTTGGGCGCCTTTGAGTTAAACTACTCAAGTGATATTGATCTTATAATTTTCTACGATAACCATATTGAATATAAAGGACGCAAGACTCTTCAATATTGTATGGTAAACATGGTAAGAGATCTTGTTGCCATTATGGAAGAACGCACTATGGATGGCTATGTGTTTCGTACCGATTTGCGCCTTCGGCCTGATCCTGCCTCCACACCTGTTGCAATTTCAACAACTACAGCAATTGCTTACTACGAGAGCGTTGGTCAAAACTGGGAACGTGCTGCAATGATTAAAGCGCGCCCTGTTGCAGGCGATAGAAAAGCAGGCGAAGAATTTTTGTTAGAATTGAAGCCTTATATCTGGCGTAAATATATGGATTTTGCAGGTATTCAGGATATTCACTCCATCAAAAGGCAAATTTCAAGTAGCAGTAAACCCATATCTAATAATCTTGCGGGCTATAATATTAAGCTTGGTCATGGTGGTATCCGTGAAATTGAGTTCTTTGCACAAACACAGCAACTTATCTGGGGTGGGCGTGAACGAGAGCAACGCTCGCAAGCTACGTGCGATGCATTGCATGCATTGGCTGCATCTGGCCGTGTGGAAGAAGCAACAGTGAATGAGCTTATTGCAATTTATCGCTATTTAAGAAAGCTGGAACATAGGCTGCAGATGGTGGATGATATGCAAACACATTCCATTCCATCAGATGAAATGGCGATTAAAGCCATAGCAGTATTCATGGGATATGCTAATAAAAAGGATTTTTTCACTGAATTGCATCGTTGCTTAAGCCGTGTAAAATTTCACTATGGCGAGCTATTTGCAACCGCACCAGAATTAGGGCAGGGGGGAAGCTTAGCGTTCACTGGCTCTGAAAGTGACCCTGAAACTATCAATA
>CAYGTX010000250.1:1440-2483 GCA_964352935.1 uncultured Rickettsiales bacterium
GATTTTTTATCTGATTTGCATTGTTGCTTAAGGCGTGTATATTTTCTCTTTCGCGTGCTATTTTGAACCGCACCAGAATTAGGGAGGGGGGAAGCTTAGCGTTCACTGGCTCTGAAAGTGACCCTGAAACTATCAATACACTTACAGAATTGGGTTTTAGAAAACCTAAGGCCGTTTGGCAGTTAATTAAAACATGGCATCATGGACGTTACCGCTCGACTAATTCAGTCAGGTGTAGGGAGCTATTAACTGAATTAATGCCGCTGATTCTGAAAGTGTTTGGTAGCACGCCAGACCCTGATGATGCGATGATGAAATTTGATGAATTTTTATCAAAACTGCCAACTGGCTTACAGCTTTTTTCATTATGTTCGGCAAATCCGCAACTGTTAGAGTTAATTGCAGATATTATGGGAAGTTATCCCTATTTGGCAGAAAACCTAACTAGAAAACCAGCGCTATTAGAGTATGTACTTTATAATGACTTTTTAGATCCTCTTGCAAGTAAGAACGAGTTGATACAAGGTCTAAGCCTTAGATTGCAGGAAGCCAGAGACTATCAAGATGTGTTGGATATTACACGTAGATGGACGCATGATAGGCAATTTAGAGTTGGTGTGCAGTTAATTAAGCAAAAAATCTCAGCATCACAAGCACGGCATTATTTAAGCGATATTGCAGAATCTGTGTTGCCACTTTTACTATATTACACACAAGAAGAGTTTTTTAAGCGGCGCGGGAAGATTGTTGGTGGTGAATTTATTGTTGTTGCTCTAGGAAAGCTAGGCGGACATGAGTTAATGTTTGATTCCGATGTGGATTTGATATTTGTGTATGACGCACCTGATAGCATTACTATGTCAGATGGTGAATCGCCACTAACTATGAGTGAATACTATATACGTTTGAGCCGACGTTTTATTAGCTCTTTCACCTCATTGACTTCTGAAGGGCGATTGTATGAAATTGATATTCGCTTGAGGCCTTCTGGTAAAGATGGTCCTATTTCCTCTAGTTTAAAAGCTTTTGAGAAGTATTATGAA
>CAYGTX010000251.1:0-2479 GCA_964352935.1 uncultured Rickettsiales bacterium
GAATATGGTTTAACAACCATCACATTTAGCTATGTACTGTTTTTTTTACTAATAACGATAAAATAAACTGGAAAATCTGCGTGATATTTGTTATTAAAAAGCCCCGAGTTGAAGAAATCAGCTTGGGTTTTTTTGTATCTAGCGTTTTTTAGAAAAAAACAGAGCAATTAACACGAGTTTTAGCGATAACCACTGCAACAAGACACGAAGGAGATACCATGTCTAATCAAGATAAAGTGCTTGAGTTAATCAAAGAGCATAATGTTGAATTTGTTGACTTCCGTTTTACAGATCCTAAAGGTAAGTGGCAGCACACAACCTATGTGGCGAGTGAAGTAGATGAAGATTTACTACATGACGGTGTGATGTTTGATGGGTCGTCGATTGCAGGTTGGAAAGCAATCAATGAATCAGACATGATTTTAATGCCAGATGGAAGTAGCGCATTTTTAGATCCATTTGCTGCACAGCCAACACTTGTGGTTACATGTGATGTTGTTGAGCCTTCAACAGGTCAAGGATATAACCGCGACCCACGCTCTACAGCACGTCGTGCTGAAAGCTACCTTGCTTACACAGGTATTGGTGATACGGCTTATTTTGGTCCTGAGCCTGAGTTTTTCTTATTCGACGATGTGCGTTGGAGAGTGGAAATGAATGGTTCTTCTGTGAAGATTGATTCAGATGAAAGCCCTTCAAACTCATATAAAAAATATGATATGGGTAATAGTGGTCACCGTCCGGGTGTGAAAGGTGGTTATTTCCCAGTACAGCCGGTTGATTCACTTTCAGATATTCGTTCTGAAATGCTGACAGTGCTAAAAGAAACTGGTGTTGAGCCTACCTTGCATCACCACGAAGTAGCGCCAAGCCAATGCGAACTGGGTGTGAAATTCAGCACTCTTCTTGCCACCGCAGATAATGTTCAGAAATATAAATATGTGGTGCATAACGTAGCGCATGCTTACGGTAAAACCGCAACCTTCATGCCTAAGCCAATCGCTGGCGATAATGGTTCTGGTATGCACGTACACCAATCTATCTGGAAAGATGGTAAGCCACTTTTTGCTGGTAATGGATATGCTGATCTTTCTGAAACTGCGCTTTACTATATTGGTGGTATCATTAAACATGCAAAAGCACTTAATGCGTTTACTAACCCAAGCACCAATAGCTATAAGCGTTTGATTCCTGGTTTTGAAGCGCCTGTGTTGCTTGCTTACTCTTCGCGCAACCGTTCTGCGTCGATTCGTATTCCTTATGTTGCTAGCCCGAAAGGTAAGCGTATTGAAGCGCGTTTCCCTGATCCTTCAGCAAACCCATATTATGCATTTTCTGCCATGTTGATGGCGGGTCTTGATGGAATTGAGAATAAAATCCATCCTGGTGATGCAATGGATAAGAACTTATATGACCTTCCGCCTGAGGAGCTTACAGATATTCCAACTGTAAGTGCATCATTGCGTGAGTCGCTGCAGGCGCTTTCAGATAATCGTGATTTCTTGAAGAAAGGTGATGTATTCACTGACGATCAGATTGATGCTTATATTGCACTGCGTCTTGAAGATGCGAATAAAGTAGACCACACACCAAGCCCTGTAGAGTTCCAACTTTACTATAGTGTGTAAGCTTTATTGCTAACATAACATGAAAATGCCTCATCTGGTTAAGTCTGGATGGGGCGTTTTTATGTTTAGGGGTATGTGCCCATGCTGTAAGTGTAATAATTCTTTAATAAATTTACGGTTTTCCTACACCCTTAATTGTGATATATTAATAAATAGTTAACAAAGCAGGATTAGTTTGCCTCCCTTGTATTTTCAAGTGCAGACATTCCCTTTTTAGTCACGTTTGACGGAATAGAAATTGAGATATGCGGCATGTAGCCGGTTTTCAGTGAGACAATTCTATTGCCAGTCGCTTTTGCAGTGCTTTGGTTGCATTGTGATACGAAAGCGCGTGTTATTTTGATTTGCCACATTTATGTGGTGACACAACAGTTTAAACATACGGAGTTACATAGTTATGAGTGATAAGAAATTTAATGTTGGCGAGCAGGTTGTATATCCATCACATGGCGTTGGCGTCATTACCTCAGAAGAAACGCAAGAAGTTGCAGGCCAAAAAATTTCACTTTATGTCATCGCATTTGAAAAAGATAAAATGATTCTTCGTGTACCAACAAGCCGTGCGGTTGCTTCAGGCTTACGTTCCCTTTCTGGCCATACTATGCTTAAAGATGCGTTTGATACGCTCAAGAGCCGCTCTAAACCCGGTCGTGGTATGTGGAGCCGTCGTGCACAAGAATATGAAGGAAAAATAAACTCAGGTGATATTATCGCCATTGCTGAAGTAGTACGTGATTTGCACAAAAATGTCGATGATCCTGATCGTTCATATAGTGAGCGCGTGATTTATGAAGCGGCGTTAAACCGTCATGCGGGTGAGTTTGCAGCGAGTGAAAAAACAGATCATGCGA
>CAYGTX010000252.1:0-2467 GCA_964352935.1 uncultured Rickettsiales bacterium
CCCAACCCCCCCCGTATTATATAACAGATAAAATAATTTTTGTAGGTGGAATTTTAGCATCCGGTTTGCGGATGTAAAGTGGAGTTGCAGGAAAACCACTTTCATTGTGTTTAAGTTTAAATGCAGACAGCTGTGCGACCGATTCAGCATCAGGCAAAAATTCATTGCCTACCAATTGATGCGAAGTGCTTAAATGTTCTTTAATGACATCAATGCCATTGCCTGAAATGATAGCTGGTTTTTTATTTATAAGGCCTTCAGCGGTTTCATAATCACACAATATTGGTGCTGAAAATGGTTTTAATGTACGGATGTCAAATGATTGCAAGAAGAGTTCTTTGCGCCTTGCATCCAGCACAACATAGAGCGTTAAATCTTCATTGATATTTTGTTCTTGTTTGACTTTCCAAGCCACTGATTCTAGTGCTGATATACCATAAAAAGCCGCTTTCGTTGCAAGTAGTAAGCCATGTGCGGCTGCTAATCCAATACGAACACCTGTAAAACTACCAGGTCCAACAGTGGTTGAAATGGTTTGAATATCCTTATAATCAAGAGCGCTTTCAGTTAGCACCTTCTCAATGGTAGGAATAAGCATTTCTGCCTGCTTAGATGTTTCCTCAATCACATGTGAGCTAAGAATAGTACCTTCTTTTGCAATCGCGACAGAGCAAAATCCGTGTGTGGTATCAAATGCAAGAATTGTCATATATCGTGGCTCTTGGAAATAGAAAGAAATTACGTTATCATATAGCAAGGACGGAAAGTCAAGTGACGATCCTTTGTTGATGAGTAAGATACTCGCTAGTAATAATGTGATAAATTCAAATATTTTGACATTATTTAGTTTTAAAAGGCAATAAAACAAAAACGAATATAATGTAATTTTTGTGTGACGTAGCATACCTGATGTGGTAAAGCTACATCCTAAAAAGGTGTTTTGGGAGTGATTTAAATCTATGGCAGCGCCACAAAAAAAGGTAGCCGTTAAAAATCCGTCGCAAAAGCGTAACTGGTACGAGGATCGTTATCAGTCAGCGCTTGTGCAGCGTAATTTATTGCTATTAGTAGTATTGCTTGCGCTTGTTGGTGTGTCCTTCTCTGTTATTACAGTGCTTCAAATATCGTCTAGCAAGAAAATCTCGCCTTTTGTTATTCAAGTGGAAGATAAAACAGGAATCACTTCAGTGGTTCAACCGCTTGAGAAGTTTTCAACCAATGAAGTTGTACAAAAATACTTTTTAATGAAGTATCTGAACGCTAGAGAAACTTACTCATTTCACGATTACCGCTATCAGTATTACACGGTGGTAAGGCTTCTTTCTGACGATAATGTTTATAATGGATTCAGGCGATGGCTTGTATCAGAATCGGGTGATTCTCCGCTTCGTTATGGTGATAAACTAGACAGAACTATTAGTGTAAAATCTTTTGCGTATTTACCAACGAACAAGGATGCGTTAGGCTATACAGTGCAGATAAGGTTTGTGCAAAATGATGTACTATATAATCGTGCACAAAATCCTAGACATAAAATTGCAACCATTAATTTTGATTTTTTCCCAATGCGTTTAACCAATGATGAGCAGTATATTAACCCACTTGGTTTCCAAGTTCTATCGTATCGAATTGATAATGAAATACAGTAAGTTCACAATCTCACTATTAATAGTATGTCTATCGTTATGTAGTGTTTCGATGGCTGCTAATGCTGCGCGTCCAATCGTTAGTGATAGTAGAATAAAGACGCTTGTTTTTAGTGAAAGTGAAGTATTTAAAGTGGTGTTGCACTATGGCTATCAATCAAATATTGAATTTGCAAAGAACGAGTCGGTAGAAGCTATTTCAATGGGAAATACCTATGCTTGGCAAATTACTCCGGTTGAGAACCGTATTTTCTTAAAGCCGCTTGAGCCAGAAGCCCATACAAACATGACGGTGATAACAAACAAACGAACCTATCAGTTTGATATTGCCTCACGCATGCCTGAATCGGGTGGTGTTGATGATGAGCTGGTATATGTAGTGCGTTTTTACTATCCAGAAGCGCAAGATTTTGATGCGCCTCCACCCGCGCAAGGCATTGAGCGCCGACGTATGACGCCAGATGTAGTGCAGCCACAAAAAGGATATAATTTTGAATATACATTATCAGGTCAAGGTGCGTTTGCTCCAGTTAAGGTTTTTGATGATGGGAGACAAACAAACTTCCAATTCCCAAATAATAATGCAAACATACCTTATATTTTTATGGTTAATCCAGACGGAACAGAGCAGCGCTTAGCTTATAGTAGAGAAGGTGAATATATCGTTGTGCCGGGAGTAGCAGGTAAGTTTACTTTAAGGCTAGGGCAGGAGATAGTCTGCGTTTTCAACGAAAAAATTTCGGGAAGTACTCCAGCTGCTCCGCGGTCTATCTCAAGAGGTAGTGTAAATGGTAGACGATAAAGAAAATACTTCATCAGAT
>CAYGTX010000253.1:0-2412 GCA_964352935.1 uncultured Rickettsiales bacterium
ATACAACGATGACAGCTGCATTAGTCAATGACGCTATCACCATGGCTCTTTGGGCTAGAAAACCAGGGAAGGGACTTATCTGGCACACGGATCGTGGCAGTCAATATTGCTCTAAATCACACCGTGCAATACTCAAAGACCATGGCATTATTCAGAGTATGAGCCGTAAAGGTGATTGCTGGGACAATGCAACATCGGAGAGTTTCTTTAACACGCTAAAAAGGGAATGTATCGAAATGTCAGACTTTACCGACCAAAAACATGCTGCCGCCACCATCTTTGAATATATTGAGGTGTTTTACAATAAAATCAGAGCACATACGACCATCGGCTACCTCGCGCCAACTGAGTTTGAGAGCAATAGGAGGATAGGTGAAAAATGTGTCCTTTAAATGGTTGACACTTCAATCCGTCACTCTTTCCTTTGGCATACCATGGCTTTTAATCGCTTTTCGAAGAAACTTCAAGGCTGCACGCTTATTACGGCGCTTCGTAACGTAGCTTTCAATAACGTTTCCTTCGTGATCAACTGCTCTCCATAAATAATGTGTTTTGCCCTTAATTTTAACGAATACTTCATCCATATGCCACCAATAGCGCACCGTTTCATGGCAAATATCAATGCCACGCTCATGCAGCATATCTTCAACTTGACGCAAGCTAAGTGGATAGCGAACATAATACATGATCGTAAGTTTAATAATGGATGGGCTGGATTTATAATATTTAAACGGGTTTATTTTGCTCATAATTTAATTATACAATTCTCGCTTCCAAAATGAAGCTTTTTAGTCTGACACGACCAGAATAACTGTTAAAGATTATTGTCAATGGCGGTCGAAGTTCCGAGTGTATTTTGACCCGGAGTTGCTGGTGGGCGGAAAATAAAACCGCCACCTCCCTTAAAGGTAACTTTTTCAGCGCCTTCTATTTTGTCATCAAGAACTATAACTCTTTCACCAACGTGACCTGAAAGTCCAGACTCAACTTCACTGAGCGTTTTTAAATCATCTGCATCAAGACCATGATGGTTTAAACTTTCATGAGATGTAATTATGGTTTCATTAACACTGTCTCCACGGTAAGTTCTTACATCTGATTCAGCTGTTATAGCTGCAAGAGCTAAAGCAATATTTTCTTGGATTTCCACTTCCACTGAAGGTATGTAGTGGTCGTCGCCTTGTTGACCAAGACCATATTTTCCAGCGTTTAGGTAGCCCTTTTCTCTTACAAGAGTTGTAAGGGTCAGTGCAAATTTATGAGTAGCTATTTGTGCCAGTGATGGCTCTAGTTCGTTTCCCTCTTGACTTACTCGATTAATTTCTCCAAGCAAAAACTCATTGTCGATACTTCCTTTTGCTTTTCTAATAGCACCCTTTAATGCGTTAAGAGTTTTCTTTGACAGCTCACCTTCTTTTTGAACTTCCATAAGACAATTATTAATCGCTTCTGTTATTTTTGTTTTATGCTGCTGCATTCGTTTATCAGCCTTACGCGCTCGCGTAGCACGATTTTGTTGGTATGATGCGAAATTCGGTTTTGGCATGATTTCTTCCTCTATTAGTTAACGTTCAAACTTTTTCCCTACTTCCATGATACCAAACCAGTGTTACAGGAATATTGCAGTTACCATTTTATTGTGAGCATGGAGATTGCTGCAAAACTCGCCTGCGTTTATAGACTTCATCACTGCTAAGAGGTGTATTGTTATATTGGGGGTAGAAATTAGCCCCTAAGAATTAGCAAAGAAACCACGCCTAGGGTTCTGGTTTGCAAGCGGGTTTTTTTTAATTCTATTGATATTGTTTAACGACGTCTTCCATTGTTTGCATTTGGTAGGCTTGAATGCATTCCATCTTTGTTATTATACACCCCTCCATTCAAGTTATCCAATAACTCTCTGACTTGATTCACATTAAGCGCTCCGTCATCATTGGCTATTTGAGCTTCTGGAATTTCTTCAGGATTAAGACCACGGATTTCAGCATGAATTGTTTCTCTTAATTCTTGCTGGCGAGCATCTCGTCGTGGCAGTCCTCTTTGTTCTGCATCGTCTAGGCTATCCCTGTGCAGGAAACCCTCTGGAAGAGGCACTTCATCATCTAAGTCGTCGTCATTAAAAAGGTAATCAAAGTTATAATCTTGCTCTTGCCTTCTTCCTCTAAGGCGGTTTATAAATTTATTTAGATTTTCTTTTAAGTCTTTAAGGCTAGGCATAAACTTTCTCCTTTGTTCCTGATTTCAGTACAATCAGAATATCAAAGAAATATTACAGCCACATTACAGAAATAAGAAATCAGCTTCTAATAGGGAGACTCTTTAGTACTGAGTATCTTCTTTATACGAATTGGTAAAGGCTGATATGGCAACAGTTTAATGGACAGAGATTTCCCTTAATTTCTGTTGTGCAGT
>CAYGTX010000254.1:0-2407 GCA_964352935.1 uncultured Rickettsiales bacterium
TATCTGAAAAAGCACCCAAAGATTTTGTAACCGCTGCAGATTTAGAATCTGAAAAGATTTTAATGGAAGAACTATCAGATGCACGCCCAAATTACGGCTTTCTAGTAGAAGAGTCTGGAGAAACAAAGGGTAGTAACGATGAATATCGCTGGATTATTGATCCACTAGATGGAACAACTAATTTTATCCACGGCATACCTTCTTACTGTATTAATATCGCACTTGAAAGAACCCTTCCATCCGGAAAGAAAGAGATTGTTTCAGCTATCACTGCTGCACCCTCGCAAAAGGAAATTTTTTGGGCAGAAAAAGGTTGTGGTGCATGGGTGGAACATGAGCAACTAGGCAGACAAAGACTACGTGTTTCAGGCAGAAAGAAACTAGGACAATCATTAGCGCTAACGGGTTCAATTCGTCGTAAAAACCCTGAAAGTATTCAAAAAATTGGCGCTATTGTAAATGAGTTAGCTGGCTTTAGATGTATTGGCTCAACTGCACTTTCGCTTGCAAGCGTTGCAGCAGGGCGTGGTGATATATTTTTCCAAAAAGGTACTATGCCTTGGGATGTTGCATCGGGAGTGCTTTTAATTCGTGAAGCTGGTGGCTATGTTTCAGATATTACAGGAAGAGATAAAATCCTTGAGTCTGGAAGTATTATTGCAGCAAATGAAACTCTGCATTTGCAAATGCAGAAATTATTAGCTGAATAAGCAAATAAACAATAGAATCTTCATAAATAATCTGTTGCAATTCAGGCTTTCGTTGTATTTAATGCAGTCTGGGAAACTGTAATTCATTATGGCAAATTTTATGCATAATGCATGTAACGATTGGGGTATCTGTCAATGAAGAGCGTTCAAGACAAAAAATATTCATATTTACAATCACTCTTAAGCTCTGCTGCGTGTGTAGCAGCGCTATCACTTTCAAGCACACCTGCCGAATCACGAAGCATGTTTAGTGACTCTAGCGCAGTTCCTGCAATAGAAATTAACCTTGATGCTATCAATCAGTTGAAAGTTGCAAGAGAAGATGCAGCAGCAGAAGCTATGAAAAAAGCCGAAGAAGCAAAATTAGAAGCTGCTGAAAAGCAAGATAATGAAAATAATGCCCGAATTGATAAAGCTGATGATTATCAGCCAGAAACTTTAGATACAATAGAAAATGATACATCAACCGAAATGGATACTGAAGGCCGACTTCCAATCATTATTAAAAAAGTTGAAGCGCCAGTAGCTCCTATGTACAAGTCGGATACAGTTGTCAGTGAAGTTGTGGTTGGTTATGGTGATGATGGAAAAGAAGATACTAAAAAAAATAGTGAACAAAGAACTGTAGCAAGCATGTTCCGTGATTTATTCTATGGAGACAACTCACCTGAAGAAGCTCAACAATTAGAATTTAAGCAAGATGCTGAAGATATCAGTGAAGATGATTTGTCGTTAGAAAATGATAAACCACTTGTAGAGATGCCAAATAAAATAGTTGTTGAAAATGTGGTTCGACCAATTAGAAATGAGAGCACTGATAACTTAGATGATAATGAGCGTGAGATTGCAAGTCAACCTGAAGACGATGATGCGCAAACCTTAAACCTATGGGTTGAAGATGAAGCAGAAACTCAGATCAATCATGTTGCCTCAGAAAAAACTGAAAGCTCCAAAGAAACCACAAATGACAGTTCTTCTTTTTTCGATAAAATAATTGGTTCATTTAGCGATGAAACAAAAAAGAAGAAAGAAGCCATAGCGATTGAACGACCAACATCTAATGCAGATAAAAACTCTGACACTCCGTCTATTTTTAATGATTCTGATTCAGACTTTATAATCGTTAATGGCGGAAAAGAGTTATTAGAAGATGCTAAAGAAGAGCAGCTTGTATCGGATGAAGAGCCTTATACTCAAGAAAGTGAAGTAGATAATTCACCAGAACAAGTAGATGTCGTACAAAAAATTATACCAGAGGGCGCTCAAGTAATTTTGCCAAATGTAGTTGATAAATACGAGGATGAATTTACCTTCAATCCTAAACCAACCCCTAGACCTGAAGTAAAACAAGTTGCTGTTGTAGCTTCAACACCAAAAGTAGAAGAAGTAATCGTAACAGATGCTACTGATGTAATTGATTCAAACAGCCCCCTCAACAATATGGAAGATAAAAATCTTCCAGCTAGTTTAGATAATGATCAACTCCATTCTCCACGCTCTTTAGATGATAAAAAACTTCCATCACCACCAAATATTGAAGAAAAAATAGCTTCAGAAAATAAGAAAAATATAGACGCAGCTAGAGATAAGCCTCTTGAAACATCAAACCTAATGATTGTCGAAGAAAAAGATTTACCTTTGTTGGAGCAGCCATCAATTCCAACACCTATTGAAATAATTCAGGATGAAGCTAACAA
>CAYGTX010000255.1:0-2398 GCA_964352935.1 uncultured Rickettsiales bacterium
TATTATTTCTATGCCAATTGAAAGACGTTAATCTTCATGTTGCGTCTTAAGAGTTAGAAATATAGTTGTTTAACATCACTTTGGCACAACATTATGTTCGTTCAATCGCTACGCAGGCTTTTGCAATATGAGTTGTGGCGCACATTAGCACTTTGATGGTTATTAATATTCCACTTATTCTACTGGTTTAGTTGTAGTGTTAGTGGCTGGTTGATTTTGCTGAGTTTCTATCGCTTGAGTAGGCTGAACTATTTCAGTGTTTGATCCTGCTGCGGTGGGGGCCTGACTTTCTTGCAGCCAGTTATTCAGCTTTTGTCTTTGCTTATCTCTTCGCTTTTGCTCTTCGATATAGTCGCCTAAGCCTTGGCCATTGCCACGTAAAATTTCATCAGGTGCGGATTGTTTGTGGTAGGCGAGAACACCTTTTTTAAGTAGCGTAATCGTTACACGCTCATTTTGAATACCAAATGGGTTTTCAGGGCTTAGCGGGTCATGATCTGCGACGGCTAATAAGCGCGCGATTTTTTCATCGGGTATTTCACCTTCGGTTGATAAAAATACTCTGGCTGCATTTGCACGCATGGCAGATAAGTACCACTCATTTTGTATACGTTCTTGCGTCGGCTGTAATTTAGAACGTGTATGACCTGAAACTTGGATATAATTGGGTAAATAACGAATGATTTCAGATATTTTTTCTAGAATTTGTTCTGTGTGTGGCATGAACTCGGCACTGCCTTCTGCAAACATAGGACGGTCTTTTCTATCCACAATATGAATGCGTAAGCCTTCGGGTGTTTGCTCTATCAAGATTGAATCTTTGAAAGGTTTTAGTGCCTCGCTCTTTTCAATCATTTGATTGATGTCTTCTTCTAACTTTCCAAAATCATTGGGATCGTTATCTTCATTTATATTATTATCTTTATCTGGAAATTTAATGATAGGACCAGAGGGAGGAGAGCCAAACACTAAGCCTTGACTTGCCCAATCACCCACACTCACACCTTCAGGAGAGTTTGCTAAACCGCCACTAAAGCCAATCCCCAAATTATCCTGTAGCCCTTGTGTAGGCGAAAAATAATCTGCCAAACCCGCAAGGTTTTCAACAGGCGTTGCAGAAAGCAGCCATAAGAGTAGAAAGAACGCCATCATCGCTGTTACAAAGTCGGCATAGGCTACTTTCCACGCGCCGCCATGGTGACCATGACCACCTTTCTTAATTTTCTTTATGACGATGCTGCTATCTTTATCTGCCATGGTGTCGTTCTATTAGGTTGCTTGGCTTTATTGGCCTTGCTTTTATTGATTATTCAGGCGCTGGTGCGTTTATCTTCTCATCTAACTCTTGGAAGCTTGGACGGTCATGCTCTGGTACCACTTTACGGGCAAATTCTACAGTCACTTGAGGCGCATTGCCTTGAACATGTGCGATGATTGCGGATTTAATGACATTGAGATATTCAATTCTTGCAGCAAAATATTTACCTAAAAGTGAACCCATAGGCCCTACTAATCCATAGGCTAATAACACACCCAAGAATGTTCCTACAAGCGCTGCTCCAATAAGACCACCCAGAATCTCTGGTGGTTCAGTAATGCTTCCCATTGTGTTAATTACACCAAGTACTGCTGCTACAATACCAAGTGCTGGTAAACCGTCACCCATATTGGTGACTGCGCCTGCTATTTGTTCACCTTCATGATTTAATATATCTAGTTCTTTATCCATTAAATCTTCCAGCTGGTAGTGATTTTCCATGCCCATGGTGACAAGGCGCATATAATCGCAAAAGAAAGTCAGCCCTTCTTCATTTTCAACAAATTTGGGGTATTTTGTAAAAAGCTCGCTTTCATGTGGGTTATCTAGTGCTGGCTCAACCTCTAACATGCCTTTCGTCTTCATAAGCTTACAAATGTGAAAGAGGAAGGTTAGAAGCTGGTTATAGTCTTCATGATGATAAGGTGTGCCTTTGAAAAGATACTTAAGAGAGCCAAGAACGGCTTTAAGCATATGAGCCGGATTTGAAATAATAAAAGCACCAATGGCTGCGCCTACAATGATAACTACTTCAAATGGTTGCCAGAGTACTGCAAAGCTACCACCATGAGCGCCGTAACCAAGTGCTACACAACCAAAAACTGTAATCATACCAATGATAAAAAGCATCGTACCTCGACCGCCTAAATATATTATTGGTTGCTATCCTTTGCTTTGCATGCTATCTGACTTTCCTGTCGGATGTGAAATTGACATGAAAGTTGCAACCATTCATCCTATAGGTTGCCATAATTACAGAATTTTGCAAGTAACAATCGCGCTATGTCGTTTAATTCACGTGAATTTAGAAATTGTCTTGGCGCTTTTGCCACAGGTGTAACAGTCATAACCGCTGCAGAC
>CAYGTX010000256.1:0-2389 GCA_964352935.1 uncultured Rickettsiales bacterium
GCCGTCATCATTAATATAATTCATCGCAAAATGCAATCTTGCTATGGATTGAATTATGGCGGGTAAAATATTTGGAGGCCTAAAGCCTAGATTGAAATAAAGATTTTAAAATAAAAAAGCTTATAGGAATGAAACAGAGTCATTTCACATAATGATTAAATATGCCCCCTAAAACGTTGGATGGGGGGTAGACTAATCCAGACAGCAACAGACCACCTTTATCTTAAAAGTGGCTGATTGTCTAGTAATTTTGGATTATGTGGGACTTGTGAAGACTAGTCAATGGAGCGGGTGAAGAGATTCGAACTCTCGACCCCAACCTTGGCAAGGTTGTGCTCTACCCCTGAGCTACACCCGCTCGATGACTCACCAAGTGAACGGCCATAATACGAAATAAAATTGCTTTTGCAAGAGGCTTTTTCAGATTTTTTTACTTTTTATGTAAGTGCGATTTCCGCCCACACTGGTGTATGGTCTGATGCCTTCTCCCAGTCGCGTGGTGTCTTATCAATATCCGCAGCTTTTAGGCTATCTGCGGCTTCTGGCGATAGGAGTAAGTGATCAATTCTCATACCTTTATTTTGCTGCCATCCGCCACCGCGATAATCCCACCAGCTAAACATATCCGCTTCTTGTGGGTGAATGGCACGATAAGCATCTGTCAGCCCCAAATGAATGAGCTGACGATATTTCGCTCTTTCATCGCGATGAAAACACACTGAACCTTCTAATTGCTTGGGGGCATAGACATCTTGCGGTTCTGGGGCGACATTGTAATCACCGCCAATCACTAGCTTCTCTTCATAGGTTAGTAATGTTCTGGCATGTGCTTCTAAACAATCTAGGAAGCCCATTTTATAAAGAAATTTATCAGAATCTGGAGATTGACCATTTGGAACATACACCGAAGCAACGCGCCACGCTTCATGCTCAATAGTGATGACCGCTTCAATATAGCGTGCTTGAGGGTCTTTTTCATTTCCAGGTAAACCTTTTTGCACATCTTCAATCGGATGCTTTGAAAGAATTGCCACGCCATTATAGGTTTTTTGTCCGTAAGCAGCGATATTATAGCCTTTTTCTTCAATTTCCATAAAAGGAAAATTGTCTTCTATTGTCTTTAGCTCTTGCAGCAATACAACATCGGGCTTTGCATCATCAAGATATTGCAAAACATGCGGAAGACGCGACTTAATAGAGTTTACATTCCATGTGGCAATAGTAGGCATAATTTTCTTCTCCTATTCATTGGAAGAAGTTAACCATAAGTACATGATGATTCAACTAAGAAAGTGTGTTTAGAGCAATATCTTACCAGCAATCTGGAATTTTGTAGGTTCTATAGACTGCTCGCCCTGCATTTCCTTCATATTTTGTAAGGAAATAATGCTCGTTACCCAATGGGGTTTCGATGGTTTGTAAATGTTTTGACACCACATATTCCCGTACATCTGATTTAATAAGTGGTAGCGGTGTTGAAGCCAATCCCGCAGTATCAACCCGATACCATCTACTGACATTATCAAAAGTAGGTATACCTGCATTATAGTTCACCATCATCGAGCGTACAGAATCCACCACTCTGTCTTCATGCCATGTGAAGAGTATTTTAGAACGACTTGTTGGCAAAATCTCTACCGATAAAGAATGTATATTTCCATCCACTTCGGCTAATGTTTTTTCAACGCCTGCATCCGCACCATTCATATCCGTTTTCGTAGGTGATTCAACTGGTTGCAAGTTAATAAGCGAAGCAGAAATACGACTATTATTCACTAAATCATCGCTCAATTTATGCACAACAAGCAGAACATCTGATGTTAATTCCTCTATAGTATCGATACGGCGAATATCACCTACATCGCCAACAACATCTAAACTCCCATCTCTATATAATTTACCATCTTCATCAAATAACCTTATTGCTCCTTCCTGCAACGAACCAGAATACATATTGGCATAGTTATATTCATCATTATAAGCCAAAGCAAAACCTTGATTACGTAATGCTACAAGATCGACTATAGATCTTCGTAAGCTACCTGTTGTATTTTCAAGCCTAATTTCTGCTACTTGAGCTTGATTCTCTCCAAACTGATCTGCAACAACTTGTTGTTCCACTGATTCATTATAAATCTTTCCAAAAATACTGTATTTTTGACCGGGTTTGTAATAATCCTCTCTTACCCAAGCTACGACAAATCTACCATCTTGCGTGCCATCCGCATTTTTTAATCCCACTACATCAAAGGCTGCATCTATCAAAATATTTGCTGCTTCTCGATTACTATCGTCTAGCAATTGACCTTCATAGCTAATAGGGAAAATGTTAGTTCCAGATAATGTTGTCGCCGATGGCTCTTCTACTTGGTCTGAATTTATCACTGCA
>CAYGTX010000257.1:0-2377 GCA_964352935.1 uncultured Rickettsiales bacterium
TTTAGGTATCCGCTGGGTTGTTTTTGCTTGGCTTGATGGCAGAGCGCGTGAATGATGTGTAGCGCTTTCGTGGTTATGCTCCTGTGTGTGGTCGTTACCGCGTGGATGAGCAAATTGCAGAATTATATGGCAATACCGCTACATTGGCATCAGGTGGATATTTAGTATTGAACCCAACCGAAGCGTTGATTTCAATCGACGTGAACTCGGGTCGTTCAACCTCTGCCAGAAATGTGGAAGAAACCGCACTTGCAACCAACCTTGAAGCCGCTGAAGAAGTGGCGCGTCAATTACGCTTGCGTGATTTGGCCGGGTTAGTGGTGGTTGACTTCATCGATATGATGGATCTTAAAAACCGCAAGCAAGTTGAGCGCAGGTTAAAGGAAGCATTAAGTCGTGACCGTGCGCGTGTACAAGTGGGAAGAATCAGCCAGTTTGGTTTACTTGAAATGTCGCGTCAGCGTTTGCGTCCTAGCTTTAACGAGATTAACGCCATTGAATGTACGCATTGTGTGGGTACGGGTTATGTGAAAGCGCCTGAAACCTTAACGCTCACTTTGTTGCGTCGCTTAGAGCAAGAGTTAGTAAAAAACACCCCTGCTACCTGTTCGGTGCAGGTGGGCTCTGAGGTGATTACGCATATTCTTAACCATAAGCGTGATAATTTACAAAGCATGGAAACGCGTTATGGGCTTACCATCGTATTCCATGCGGATGCGACTTTGCCACGTGATAAATTTAATATCGTCACGCAAGGTAAGAGCGATAAAGTGAAGTTTGCCAAAGAGCAGGATATTGAAGAGGATGAAGTAAAACCATCCGCGAAGCCTGCACATAAAAAAGGCAATCGCAATGAGAATGCGCCTAGCGATAATGCAGATAAGCCTAAGAAAAAAGGTTTATTGCAAGGATTGTGGCGTAAAATTATAGAATAATGTTGGTGGCTTTTGTACGGGTTCATATCTGTGCATAAGAGTATTAGCTTAGAATTAGAATATTGTGGCGAGTACGGTTTTAAAGCCGTACTTTAGCCTTTTTAGGGGTGTAGCTTGCTGCGTTTCTTTTAGGCATATTGGTTCAAAAATAAGATAGTCTTTCATATGAAACTTTCCTCTTCCACGGCTCAATCATTTAAAGGTACGGCACATGTGCCGGGTGATAAATCCATCTCGCATCGTGCATTGATGTTTTCTGCACTGGCGATTGGTAAATCTCACATATCTGGGTTGCTAGAAGGTGAAGATGTACTCAATACCGCTGGGGCATTGCGTCAGATGGGTGTGGATGTGCAGCAGGTCTCAGCAGGTGAGTGGGAAGTGCAAGGCGTAGGAACGGCAGGTCTTTCTGAGCCAAGCTCGGTACTTGAAATGGGAAATTCAGGCACCAGCACGCGATTATTGATGGGGCTTGTAAGTAGCTATCCCTATCAGTTTACCTTTGCGGGTGATGCCAGTTTGAGCAAGCGCCCAATGGGGCGGGTGATAACACCACTTTCACTCATGGGGGCGCAATTTACTGCAAGAGAAGGCGGAAAACTGCCTATTACCCTTACAGGTGCAAAAGATCCAATGCCGATAGAATATCGTTTGCCTGTTGCCTCGGCACAAGTGAAATCAGCCATATTGCTGGCAGGGTTAAATACACCCGGCAAAACCACCGTGATTGAAGAAAAAGCCACGCGTGACCATACAGAGCGTATGCTTCTAGGCATGGGGGCTGAGGTGGTTGTGAAGAAGTTGGATGATGGTGCGGATGCGATCACCATCACGGGTTATCCTGAATTAAACCCACAAACATTAGAGGTGCCGTCTGATCCATCCTCTGCTGCTTTTATTGCGGTAGCAGCGTTGTTGGTGAAGGGTGCAGAAGTGGTAATACCCAATGTATGCATGAATAAAACGCGTATTGGTGTGTTTGTAACATTACAAGAAATGGGCGCAGATATCACGTTTGAAAATGAAAAAAATAC
Source organism: uncultured Rickettsiales bacterium (assembly GCA_964352935.1). Classification (GTDB taxonomy): domain Bacteria; phylum Pseudomonadota; class Alphaproteobacteria; order Rickettsiales; family CAYGPX01; genus CAYGPX01. Next base: position 1,970 of record CAYGTX010000257.1, read on the forward strand.
GGCTGGTGAGCAAGTGGCAGACATTCGCGTGCGCTACAGTCATCTAAAAGGCATCACCGTGCCAGCGGAACGCGCTCCTTCTATGATTGATGAATATCCGGTGCTGGCCATGGCGGCCTCAGTGGCTGAAGGCGTGACGCGGATGGAAGGTGTAGAAGAATTGCGTGTCAAAGAAAGTGATCGCTTAGCAGCGGTTGAAGCTGGCTTGAAAGCTAATGGTGTGTTGGTCACATCTGGCGATGATTGGATGGAAGTAACAGGTGGAAAGGTGCAAGGTGGTGGTAAAGTGGTCACGCATCTGGATCACCGCATTGCGATGAGCTTCTTAGTGCTTGGACTTGCAGCAGAAAATCCTGTATCGATAGATGATGGCACAGTAATGGAAACAAGTTTTCCGGGATTTGTAAC
>CAYGTX010000258.1:0-2359 GCA_964352935.1 uncultured Rickettsiales bacterium
AAATTATAGGGCTGCCCTTCCTCAATAAAGAAAGTTAAAACAAAAGAAGTTTTATCGCTTGTCATTTCCGCAATAGATGAGGTCACACGAAAATCTGCATACCCCTCATTCACATAAAACTTTCTAAGCAGCTCGCGGTCATAAGCGATACGGTCTGCATCATAGACATCCGTACTTGAAAAGAAGCGATACCACTTACTTTCTTGCGTGACTAACTCTTTTCGTAGTTTGCCATCTTCAAAGTCTTTATTTCCGATAAAGCGAACATACTCAATGGAAGCTTTGTCACCTTCATCAATTTCATAAACTAAATCAATACGATTTTGATCAAGCTGAATAGCTTTAGGAGTAACTTGCGCCGAGAAACGGCCACTTTTACTATATAAATCAATGATGCGCTTTACATCTGCCTGCACACGAGACTTGGTATAAACTTCACGCGACTGCAAGCGTATTTCTTGTTTGAGCTCATCATTATCAATACGCTTATTGCCTTCAAATGCCACGCGATTCACAATCGGATTTTCGGTTACATTCACAACCAGAGTATCACCCTTATTAATTACACTAACATCAGCAAATAAACCTGTAGCAAAAAGATTTTTGATTGAGTTATCAACATCCCCCAGATTTAGTGGCTTCTCTTCAGAAAATGTGAGATAAGAACGAACAGTTGCCGCCTCAACACGACGATTACCTTCCACTTCAATAGTAGAAATTTCTTGTGCAATGGTAGCTTTTGGCAACATTATTATCGCCAAGAGTAACAGCAGTGAAATACAAAACTTATGCTTTATATTATTAGAAAACATCCAAATGTCGCAAATCGTTAAATGTTGAAAATATGGCCAAAGAAAGCACAAGGGCAATACCCACTCGAAAGCCCCACTCTTGCATTTTATCTGCCATTGGCTTACCGCGTACCGCTTCAATAATATAGTAAAGCAAATGGCCTCCATCTAGCACAGGAATAGGGAAAAGATTAATCAGCCCCAAATTCACTGAAAGAATCACCATAAACCACAAAATTGTGCTCATTCCCTGCTCAACCGACTGCCCCGAATATTTCGCAATTCGCAATGGCCCGCTTAGCTCTTCAACCCCACGCTCACCTACAATCATCTGCCCAATAGCTTTGAGTGTTGCCGTAGAGATAAAATAGGTTTCTCCTACCGCTTCCACAAACGCATTGCCAGCATGTAGATCACGATAAGAAACACTTTCTGAGGCAATACCGATAAGCGGAGCTTTTACTATATTGCCAAAAATATCTTCGCGCTCTTTCATGTGCGGTGTCACTCTCAGCACCTCTTCCAACTCGCCACGCTTAACGATAAAGCTAAGTGGTGTGCCCGTATTGATGCTCACAATACGCTGAATATCACCAAAACTTTCTATTTCTTGACCATCAATAGAGGTAATAACATCCCCCACCTCTATGCCTGCTTCCGCTGCGGCACTTTCTTCCATCACCACTGAAATTTCTGGCAGGGTGACTGGTTTTCCGTATGCGGTATAAAACCCAGTAAGAATAACAATGGCCAATATAAAATTGGCGATAGGGCCAGCGGCTACCACCGCCGCTTTAATTGAAAGTGGTTGCGTATGAAATGCGTGTTTTTTATCTTCTTCTGAAAAAGTTGCGATTTTGTCATTATCAGGCGCACTTGATGGATCAACATCCCCAAACATCTTTACATAGCCACCAAATGGCAATGCGCTAAGCTTCCAGCGCGTACCTGAACGGTCGTTAATACCACAAATTTCAGGGCCAAATCCTATTGAAAATACTTCTATTTTAACGCCTGATATTTTGGCAACAATGTAGTGACCGTATTCATGAATAAAAACGATAACCGAAATAATAAAAACAAAGGAAAAAAAATTATACAGTAATGAGCCGACCCATTCCATCCAGACATACCATTTACGGTTAGTTTCAAATATACTAGCTGCAGCAGGGCAAGATGTTTCAAACATCCACAGCCACCTGTCAACTCAATGGCAAAAGATATACCAGTTCAATAGGTGCATTACAACGATATAATCATATGAAAATTTAGGAGGCGCAGCTTAACTCTGCAATATTTTGCTTGCGCACTTCCTCATCCATTGCAATCACTTCATCCAAAGATAAAGGGCAAGAAAAGTTATATTTATCAATAGATTGCATTACAAACTTAATAATCTCCATAAAGCCTATTTTACCATTCAAAAAGGCATCAACCGCCACTTCATTTGCAGCATTCATAATAATAGGTGCAGATGCATTTTTTTGAACAGCCGCCTTCGCCATTTCAATGGCAGGAAAGCGTTTATTATCTACTGGCTCAAATGTTAACTGGCCACGCTCTAAAAT
>CAYGTX010000259.1:0-2350 GCA_964352935.1 uncultured Rickettsiales bacterium
TCAATGTCCCAAGCTGCATTAAAAACATTTCTAGAGCCATTAAACCTTCTTTTCCAAGAGGACGGAGTGAGCGAGATTTCAATCAACAGACCTGGAGAGGTGTGGATTGAAAAACGTGGCGAAATGCGTTTAGAAAAGATTGAAGCATTTGACTTTGATCATTTGAAATCACTGGCTAAGCTTATTGCCCAATCTACTGAGCAGATGATTAGTGATGAAAAACCACTTTTATCAGCGACACTTCCTAATGGTTTTCGTATCCAATGTGCTATTCCACCTGCATGTGAGCCTGGGACGATTTGCATGTCTATTCGTAAAGGTTCTACTTTAAACTGGGATTTAGACGAATATGATAAAATGGGTGCTTTTGATAATACTGCAGTAGAAGAAGTAGTTGATGAGAATGATGCTAAGCTTTCTGTGATGTTAAAAGAAAACCGCATTAAAGACTTTCTTACAAATGCTATTTTATGGAAAAAAAATATTATCATTAGTGGTGGTACATCTACCGGTAAAACTACATTTACCAATGCTGCATTAAGAGCGATTCCCACGGATGAAAGATTAATCACTGTAGAAGATGCGCGTGAGGTGGTTTTAAACGATCACCCAAACCGCGTACATTTACTGGCCTCTAAAGGTGGGCAAGGCAGAGCAAATGTAACGACACAAGACTTAATAGAAGCGTGTTTACGTTTGCGACCAGATAGAATTATTGTTGGTGAGCTTCGTGGAGCTGAAGCATTTAGTTTCTTGCGCGCGATTAATACAGGTCACCCTGGGTCAATTTCTACACTGCACGCCGATACACCAACCATGGCACTTGAGCAATTAAAACTAATGGTGATGCAAGCTGGATTAGGCATGCCTCCTTCAGAAATTAGAGAATATATTCGCAATGTAGTAGATGTTGTTGTGCAGCTAAAACGAGCAGGTGGCGGCAAGCGCTATATTTCTGAGGTTTATTTTAAAGGCTATAAAGAAGAAAATGCCAGTGATAGTCATAATGCGATAGAAAGCGAACAGGAGTAGTAGGAATAGTTTTGTTATGATGAGACATATACGAAATTTTGCGATTATATTATTACTCATCATATTCGTGATGGCGATATGCCTATTGTTTTCAATGTTATTGGTAACAGTGATGGCATCTGGTACTGGTTATATGAAAATGTCGCCAAGTATTATTAATGATGTTCAATATTATTGGGCGCATTTTACTTATTGGTGGAAATACTGGTGGAAATACTCCTCTTTATTATCGTTTAGTGATAAGAATTATTTGATTCCTAAAATATTTGGGGCAACATTTGCGCCGTATTTTATCGTTGGAACTATCGCCTTTTTCTTTAGGGCGCCGTTGATGGATTGGCGTCCTTATAAGAAAAAAGAATCGGTGCATGGTGATGCGCACTGGGCGACAGAAAAAGATATTAAGAAAGCAGATTTGCGCTCTAAAAAAGGTATGCTACTTGGGCGTGATACGAAAGGACGGTTGTTAATTGCCGATGGATTTCAACACGCATTATTATTTGCTCCTACAGGTTCGGGTAAAGGTGTGGGCTTCGTAATACCAAACCTGCTTTTTTGGCAGGATTCAGTGGTAGTGCATGATATTAAATTAGAAAACTATGAGCTAACCAGTGGCTGGCGTTCAGCTAAGCTTGGCCAGAAAGCATATGTGTGGAACCCTGCAGATCCTGATGGTATGAGTCATTGCTATAACCCTATTGACTGGGTGAGTAAGAAGCCTGGACAAATGGTGGATGATGTCCAAAAAATTGCGAACCTCATTCTGCCAGAACAAGAATTCTGGGAAAACGAAGCACGAAGCCTATTTGTGGGCGTTGTACTTTATCTATTAGCAGTACCTGAGAAAGTGAAGTCTTTTGGAGAAGTGGTGCGTACCATGCGTAGTGATGACGTGACCTATAATCTTGCTGTTGTACTGGATACGGTTGGTGGTCACATTCACCCTGTGGCATATATGAACATTGCCTCCTTTTTACAAAAAGCAGAAAAAGAACGTTCGGGTGTGGTGTCTACCATGAACTCGAAATTAGAACTTTGGGCTAACCCATTAATTGATACAGCAACAGCGTCGAGTGATTTTAACGTCATGACGTTTAAGCGTATTGCTACCACTATTTATGTAGGTGTAACCCCAGATAACTTGAAGCGTTTGCAACCGCTATTGCAAGTGTTCTATCAGCAAGCTACAGAATTCTTAAGCCGCAAAATGCCAACGAAGGAAGATAAGTTTGGCGTGATGTTTATGATGGATGAGTTTCCAACGCTTGGGAAAATGGATCAGTTCCATGCTGGTATTGCCTATTTTCGTGGATTTAAA
>CAYGTX010000260.1:0-2348 GCA_964352935.1 uncultured Rickettsiales bacterium
ATTATATACTCAGTCCGAAAACATATACAAGCAAAATTACAATCATTTCAAATTTTACTGTTTACACCATGGTGGAGCAACTATCAAATCCGTTAATAATGAGTATTAAGTATAGCAATGACTCTGTATTATCCAGCTTAATTGATTTGAAAAGCGAAACCATTAAAAACTTAATTGGAATAGAACTAAATGAGGTTGAACCTCATCCTGCTGAAAGAAGAGATGGATGTACTTTTAGCCTGGAATTAAAAATGTTAGATCCAAAGTCATTTCAGAACATAGAAAGTGCTTTTATGGATTACTACAATCAGAACTCTTTTATAGATGCAATCACTAAAGTAAAATTGGAACAATTAGTTGCGCTTCATGATGAAATTGAATTACAAATTGCAAGATTGGATAGCATTCAAAAAATGATTCCCAGTGCAATCAGTAAGTATCAATCTGATAAGGCGCTATGGAGCGATTTTAATTTGGGAAGCATTTACGAACAAATGGCGTTATTAAAAATACGAGAAACAGATACCAAGGAAAAAATAGATCTTATTCAAGAATTTAAAATGATTAATGGATTTGATATAATCGAGCCCTCAAAAGGCATTGTTTTTTATGGTATTCTGGGCTTTGGTTTAGGCATTATTTTAAATGCTATAGTGTTTGTTTTCTTTGCCGTAAACGAATTACTGGAGCGAAAGAAAAAAGGTGAATTTTAAGCACTAGTCTGAAAACTCGTTTAAGGTTTCTTCATAGATTCTTATCATGGAAGCCAAGTTGCTGTCCCAATTGTACTTTCTTTGAACCCTTTGTCTTCCATTCGTACCCAAAAGTTTTCTTAATTCTTTGTCAAGCACAAGTTTTTCTATGGCGTTTGCAGTTGCAATCACATCCTGTTTTGGCACTACTAGGCCAGTGACCCCATTTTCTACCACTTCGGGCAATCCACCAACATTCGAAACTATTACAGGTTTTCCACAAGAAGAAGCTTCCACAATAGCGACCCCAAAACTTTCACTGTGAAGAATCGATACCGCGACGTAAATATCAATTTTGTTGTGGTATTCCGGCACCTTTTCAAAACTTATTTTGCCCGTAAATTCAGTTATACCATCAATCCCTAGGGTTCTCACTAGGTTTTTATACTCTTCCAAATAACTACCACTTCCGACGAGTAATAAATTTAACTTGTGATCTGACAGCCGTTTTTTCACCAATGCAAATGCCTCAATTAAATATGCAATACCGTATTTCTTCTCCATTGCTTTGACAGTGCCAATGGTAACAGCGTTTCTTTCACCCGTGCCTTCAATAGGCTTAAAGATGTTCATATCTACGCCAAATGGTGTCACCTCAATTTTCTTTTTTATTAATTCTTCGGTCTTCGCAGCCATTACCTCACTTGTTGATAATACTTTGTCTGCTTTGCTTAGGTTAAATTTTATTAATGCCTTATGTAAAATAGACTTACTAGGAAAATCATAAACGTCACTTCCCCAAACAGAAACTATTAAAGGGTGGAAACCGCTTAACACACCCAATAAGCCATAACTACTGGCATAATGTGCGTGAACTATATCTGGTTTGATAAGTCGAATTATCTTTCTTAATCTTGTGATTTGAAGCAAATACCTCCATTTAGAAGATGATTCCTTTTGGAAAATATCCTCATTGATTTCCATGGTGTACAAATCAATGCTTTCATATAATATCGCTTCATCCTTGTCCCTTTTAGAAAGACTGAAGACCGCAATCTCTATTCCTTGAATATTCAGTGAATGTGCCCATTTTATGATGTGAGAAGAAGTGTGGTCTCCAAGCAAAAGCACCTTCATAATTTTTCCTTTAAAGTTTCTGCAACTCTTAACGCTCTCTGTTTCCAGGTATGATAAGCAAGTATTTTTTTAATATTATCCGCCTTCTCATTAACGATACTTTTATCTGAAGATATTTGATCAAGTAGTTGTTGAATATCTTTCAGGTTATAATCGATAACCCATCCAATATCATTATCCTGCACGAAATAGGCTACTGCATTATTCGCTGAAGAAATAATAGGTTTCAAGTTCTCCATGTACTCAAACAATTTTATTGGCATTGCAAATTTTCGATACTCGCTTGGTTCGATATATAGGCTAACTACATCGTGATTATTAAATAATTCTATTAGTTCAACTCCACTTTTATGAACGATATGAATATTACTGCAATCTTTGAATTTCTTGTAAATCGAAAAATGTGATTGCCATTCCTGTTCCCTGCAACAAATGGTAAGCTCAACATTTTTTCTTCCTGCAACAGCCTCAAAAAGCAAACCAATTCGATACAATACACCGATACCACCTACATAAAGG
>CAYGTX010000261.1:0-2315 GCA_964352935.1 uncultured Rickettsiales bacterium
AATCACATCGCCGAGATAGATATTTTCTTCTTTAAGCACCAACTTACCTGCTTCTGCTTTTGAAAAATCAAGCAGGTCATTAATCAATGCCAGAAGATGCGTGCCACAATCATTAATATCTTTGATGCGGTCGCTCTGATCGACACTTAATTTGCCAAAATATTCGGCATTCAGCATCTCGGAAAAACCAATAATCGCATTCAGTGGCGTGCGCAGTTCATGGCTGATTTTAGCCAAAAAGTCTGATTTTGTTTGGCTGGCCAATAAAGCTTTTTGTTCTGAATATTGCACGCGCTGCACTTGCCCCACCAGCACCACAGTGAAAAACCCAATCGTTACCGTAAAACCAACAAACACCCCTAAAAAGATGAAATAATAATAACGGTTCGTGTAATAGCTTGCTAAAATATCTTCTTCATACATCACCAACGCCACCGAAACAGGAAAGCGCCCCAGCCCTTTAACGGCGACATAAGCAGGGTTTCCATCCAATTCTACCGCTGCAATATCAACACTCTTTACGGCACCCGTAGTGAGTGATTCTTTTGTTACGCGCTGCTTCATCCATACAGAAAGTGCATTTTCTTTGCGCAACATATCCGCGCCAATAAAGGTTTGCATATCCTCTAACATCAGTACTACATCGGTATGTTCGCCAATTTCAATGGCCTTGATATATTCTGTCAGCGCGCGCCCATCTACTAAGGCACTTACAATACCACCAAAACTGCCATCAATTTTTTCTAACCGACGGCTTAGCAGTAAATATCCCTGATTATTTGCCAAGCGCGAGTCTGAATAGACCGAAACCAACAGCCCTTGATCTTCCACATCGCGTAATTGCACAAAATGCTTTTCGTCTGGAAAATCTCGCTTTTCTAAAAAGCCTGGAATGTTATTGGGATCTGTCAGGGTTTTAATTTTGCCATCTGCATCCACCACCATCAATGCCTGAATGTGCGAGATTTCCTGCGCCCACAGCTCAAGGTTTAAACGCAAATCTGATTGCAGTGTACCCCCAAAAAGCGCATTAAAATATTGCCGCTCAGCCGCACGTCTTAGAATGAGATCAACCGAATGGAGTGATAAATCCGTGTTATCTGCCACCAAGCGAGAAAGTCGCAAAATATCTTCGCGGCTTTTTTGCATGCTGCTTTCATATACGCGCTGATTCTGTAAATAGACCAGAAAGATAGCAACGCCTATCATAAACAGGCAAAAAACAACCACCAATTGGCTTAAAAACGAATGTTTTCTGCTTTTAGTAAGAATTACCATAAATTTTCTTGAAAGCCCCTGCCCACTTCGAGTAAAGCTAAACGATGCTTCACTTTCTTTATAGTTGCATTTATGCTGCATCTAGTGTTGTTAGCATGATACAAAAAACGTTTAGCTGCAATATAAAAATGGCTTTGAGATAAAGGAATCACATTATGGTAGCGCGCATACACACCGTGGCTTTTTCAGGGATTGATACCATTCCGGTTGAAGTGCAAGTGAGCATCACCTCTAGCACATTGCATAGCTTCACCATTGTGGGGTTGCCAGACAAAGCGATTGCTGAATCTCGCGAACGTATTCGCGCCGCTCTCACCGCCATTGGGCTGGCGCTTCCGATGGAGCGCATCACCGTAAATCTTGCCCCTGCGGATATTTTAAAAGAAGGCAGTCACTACGATCTTCCCATCGCACTTGGGCTGATTGCAGCCATGCGAGTCGTTCCACCTGAAGAAGTGGAGAATTTTGTCGTACTCGGTGAGCTATCACTTGATGGCTCGGCTTGCCGCGTCAGTGGTGTGCTACCTGCTGCCATTCAAGCTGCTGCAACCGATAAAGGCATTATTTGTCCGCGCGATAATGGCAGCGAAGCCTGTTGGGCAGGAGATGATATCAATATTCTCGCAACCGACTCTCTATTATCACTGATTAATCATTTTAAAGGCACGCAATTACTCTCACGCCCACATGCGGATGCTGCGAACGAAAATCATCGCCATCAATATCCTGACCTTCGGGATATTAGAGGGCAAGAAAGCGCCAAACGCGCACTCGAGATTGCCGCAGCAGGCGGGCATAACATGCTTATGATTGGCCCACCGGGGTCTGGAAAATCGATGCTTGCCTCACGACTTCCTGGTATTATCCCGCAGCTTGAATCACGCCAAATGTTGGAAAACAGCATCATTGCCAGTATTTCTGGTCAATTGAATGATGGCAGCATCACCGCCATTCGCCCCTATCGCGACCCACACCATTCATGCTCTATGGCAGCGATGGTTGGTGGTGGACGCTCTGCCAAACCAGGGGAAATTAGC
>CAYGTX010000262.1:0-2307 GCA_964352935.1 uncultured Rickettsiales bacterium
CATTGTAATCATCTTCTCCAGAGTTAGCATCATCTGCATCTTTAGCTCTAATTGGCAACGCATGCTCAGAATCTTTGTTACTTTCAGCGCGTAAGCTAGGGTTAGCTCCTGTTGGCACTGGTAACTGATTTTCTTTATTTAAATTTTTATCGTCTTCGTTCACTAAAGCAAGTCCTTTGGGCTTAATATTTAAAAAGGCTTTTTATTGCCTTCCTCTCCTAAACACCGCTCATTCCCTTACTTAGTAATTACATTATAACACATGATATTATGCATTTCACGGCAAGATTTATGAATCTTTTATTACAGTTAAAAACAATAAAACACTCAATATTAACGTTTTATTAAGGAAGTTTTGCTAAAGTAACAATCAGCGGGAGTTGCAATCAATTGCAAGATACATAATAAATCGGAGATAAAGCACATGGTAATGGAACATTCACACGATTCAGAATCACATTCTATTCATGATTTAGCACATTCAGAGAACCCATCAAGTCATCAGGCTAAAATGGAAATAATGCTGCTAAAAATAGCCATAGATGCGGTTGATGCATATAACCATGTTTGTAAAGACCACAAAATTGATATTATATCCATTGATAACGCTCAATCTAACTCAGTTCATGAGGAAGTTGATAATGCCGTTCAAATGCAAAAAAATTACGCCTCTCAACATGATGCAGAGTCTGCTGAAGAAATTGCAGATGAAGAAGCTATGGCTGCTTTAACAGCAGCGCTGGAATCTGAAGCAAATGAAGCGTCTTCTTCATATGAAGATGAGCTCGAATTTGATGATGCTCAACAAGAAACCATCTCTGCAGAATCTATTTCAAACATGATTAGTGGAACAGAAGCCGAGCCAATCGAAGCAAATACTGTATCAGAAGATCAACCTGAAGTAATGGAAACTTCAACTGATGATGTTAATAATCATGTGGAAGTACAGCCCCAGCAATCTGATGAAAACAACTCAGCATCAACTCTAACAGCGACAGTGGATGCGGATGTACATCAAGAAAATGTGGCTAGTTCAGATGCAGTAAATACAGATGCAGTAAATACTAATACTAACGATGAAGTCGCCGTCAATGTTGCACAAGAAGAATCAATGGTTAATTCGGAGCAAGAACATGTGGCTCAAAGTAGCGCAGCTATGCAACCAATAAAGACGGAATCAACAGAGTTAGATGCAATCGATGGTACTGCAACCAACATGCCAGCAGAACAAACAGCCCCTTCAATACAGGATGAAAACAATGCAAGCGAATAACACCACAAAAGCTAAATCAGTAGCAATAGCTTTAAACGCATCATTCATAACAACTTCTTTTATGCTATTAGCATGCGCTTTACTATATGCTATATAAATTGAAAATAAGATGTGGGATTTAAACTAGAGCTATTTAATGTCTATGGCTTATTTAACTCTCGAAGCGGTCGCCTCTTTAGTGCGGGCTTCTAATAATTTACTAGCATGACTTGGCTTTTCTAAATCTGCACCTAAAATTTCAGCAGCAGTCTCTTTGACCAAGTTGTTCAAAATATGTTTAGATGATTTATGCTTAGGCTCTCTAAGATGTACAGCTTTTTCACCATCAACAATTGCTTTAAAATAATCAGGATTATCTAATACTACTTTTTCAAACGTAATCGCTTCGCCCGATTTAGCATCTGTAAAGCTGCCGAGTATCCATTTTCCACCTTTTTTTTCGATACAAAGATCAGTTTTTATCTCGCTAGCAAATTCTTTAAGTGAAACTTGCCTATCTTTAATTTCTTCCGATAGGAATTCAGCAATATTCTTAGCAATGTCTACTTTATCAACATCATGAATCTGCTCACGAGGCATATTAATACGTTTACCAAATTTCTGGAACACTTTTCTATCAAAAAAATCATTCGCATATAGTAAGCTTTCATGAATTTTTTCTGAGAAATCAAAAGCAGCAACTCTATCTAACTCAGCTGCAAATTCAGCGGTAATTTTAGCCGATTGAGGATAGCTCGCAAAATAGTTAGATGAAAACCCACCACCTTTCTGAAATAATGGAAGATGTCTACTCGTTGAATTAGGGTGAATGTCTTTTTCATCAATACCTTTAAACGAAGAGCCAAAATCAATTCTCATTAATTTAGGTCGTTTACCTTTTTCTCTTACAACACCAACATTGGCACTATGAACACCAAAATCAGCAAGCAACAGTGAAGTTGCCATCACTTGAGGAAATCCATCATATTCATAGGCACTCAGAGCATGAGAGTAAAAACCGGTTAGTCGATCTAAGAATCTACCAAATGTTATTT
>CAYGTX010000263.1:0-2280 GCA_964352935.1 uncultured Rickettsiales bacterium
CTCTTTAATCATTGCATTGGTAAACTCAATGGCATTGGACTTTTCTTTCTCTTTTGCTTCAATGGTGACAAAAGCGGACGAAAATAACACCCCCACTAAAGCCAAACTAATCAGAAATAATCTCATAAATATGCCTTATTACGCTTTTGAATACGCATTTATTGCATCAATTGCACCGCTTAGTGAAAATGTTTGTTCTTCAGAACTATCAAACCACTTTAACTTTACTTGATTTGACTGCACTTCTTCACTACCAAAAATTACGGCAGCAATAGCGTTTATTTTAGATGCTTTTTTCATGCGTTTACTCATATTACCAGAATATCCCAATTCTGTATAGATGCCTGATTTTCTTAAACTATCCGCAATTTGTAGTGCTACTTGTTCCGCTTCTTCACCAATAGGTATCACGGCTACAGGTCGAGTTTTTTCAATATTCAGCTCGCAAAGCGCGACCAAACGCTCAACCCCACCTGCAAACCCGACTGCTGGCGTTGATGGACCACCCATCATTTCAATTAAATTATCATAACGCCCACCCGCTAGCACTGCATTTTGGCTGCCTAGGTGAGAGGTAGTAAATTCAAACGCAGTGTGGCAATAATAATCTAGCCCACGCACTAAATGCGGGTTTACGGTATAAGAAACTTTGAGTCTATCCAGTTGCTCACAGACGGTTTTAAAGAATGATGCGGCTTCTTCGCTGTAATAATCACCAATCAGCGGGGCAGATTTGACTATTTCCTTATCGCCTTCATCTTTAGAATCTAAAATACGAAGCGGATTGCTCTCAAGACGCTTTAAGCTATCCTCTGAAAGATTTGATTTATAAGACGAAAAATACTCAACCAATGCTGTGCGGTAATTATCTCTACTTTCTTTATCACCCAACGAGTTTAGCTCTAACATCACTTTATCACTAAGCCCTAAAGCTTCAAGAATACGTGATGCCATGCTAATGATTTCTGCATCGGCTTCAGCATCTGCAATGCCCAGCATTTCAAAATTGATTTGGTGAAATTGGCGCTGACGACCTTTTTGCGGACGCTCGTAACGAAATAAAGGCCCTGTAGAAAACAACTTCAGTGGCAGATTCTGCGTCATACCATTTGAAATAAACGCGCGCGCAATGCCTGCTGTAAATTCTGGACGCAGGGTGATTGACTCACCGCCCCTATCTTCAAAACAATACATTTCTTTGGACACAATATCAGACACATCGCCTAAGGTGCGTTTATATACTTCAGTAAATTCAAATATTGGGGTTGCCATAGATTCAAAGCCATAAGTAGCTGCAACATTCTTGGCTTTATTAATTACATATTCAACCTGACGAAATTCATCGGGTAAAATATCCTTTGTACCTCGGGCAGATTGTAATTTTTTACTCATGGCAAACCACTTATTTAAATATAATAATTTAAGGAGAATCTAGAGAGGATTCAGCCTAAGTCAAGCATTTATGCGTGTTGCACATCATGCTTCATCTATAGTGTGAATTTACTATCGCACGCGCCTTCCCATGCGGAAAAGAACTCGTTCAAGTGCGGGCGCTGTGCACCTTCATTCTGAATCAGCGAAAGCACATCACCAATAGCTTGATTATGCGCCTCTGTGCTAAGCTCACCCCTATGATGCTGGTATCTTAAATACACAAGATAGGTATTCAACACATCGGTTTCACAATAATCCCTAATTTCTTTCAGCTGTTTATTATCATACATTTCGGTCACTTTGCCACCATCCACACCAAACTTACCTGGCAAACCCAAAATAGAGCACACCTCATTAAGCTTAATGCGAGCTGAACCACCAAAATCTGATAACCCTTCCAATAAATCGCAGTGCCAATCTAAACTATAGCGCTGTGTGTAGCTGTTCCACTTATCGCCGGATTTAAATAACCACGGTGCAGCAATGCCATGTGCCATCGCGCGATATTTAAGCACTGGCAAATCGAAAGTGCGCCCATTAAAGCTAACCAAACGTGGCAATGCCCTTCCCACATATTGAAAAAAGCCCTCTAACAACTCCTTCTCGTTGGCATCACCTTTGCCACCAGAACGTAATTCTTTTAATTCATAATATTCCATACCATTTTCACGGTGAATTTCAGCTTCCAAAAAGCTGATTGCCACCACTTTATGGAATGGCTGGCGCAAGAAATCGCTTTTACCACCTGTAACTTCAAGGTGATATTGCGACAATGCTTCCCTCGCTGCTTCAACATTTTCAGGTCTAACACCCGTTAGATTTTCAACTGCATCTACATCTGGGATG
>CAYGTX010000264.1:0-2275 GCA_964352935.1 uncultured Rickettsiales bacterium
GACAGGTTTTGACTGCATCGCAAAATCATCATTCACCATCACCCCTTTGGTGATATTCCAGCTTGATGTTAATTTGCTAATTTGCCCAAATGATTGACGATATGGCTGAACCGCCGCATTAAACAATGGGCTATTAATTTTAGCCTGTAACACATCTGCCAACGTGCCAAAACGCGCATTCGAAACATCTAAACTCGTACGACCTGATAAAGCAGAAATTAATTGTTTCTGATTTTTTCCAGATGATTTTAGATTCACCCCAAGTGTTACGTTACCCGAAGGATCATACAATTTTTGCTGAATTGCCTCTGGCAGAGAATCAAGCTGGATATTATTTAACTGCACATCAGAACTAAACGCTAAACCAGCATCTGCAGGAATTTTAAGCCCAATTTCACCTTTAATATCCCCATCCAAGAACGCTAATTCTTTGATTTTCGCATCCACATCGCCATATTGATAGCGCGCGTAAATATCGCCTTTGCCAAAACGATAGTCTTGATACTGCAACCCATCAAAATAAATGCCAAAATGTCCTGTAAATGTGCGTAAAGCTGTAAGGTCTATCGTTTCAGTGCTCCACGCAAATGCTGGCAAAGCCTTTGTTGCAGCCGGAACATTTTCTTGCGCATGTGCTGCAGGAATCAAGCTAAGCCAAGCTTTTTTAGCTTTGATTTGAGCAATTTTCTCACCATTTAACCACTGCACATATGGCGTAATATTGACATCGTTTAAATAGATTCCGCCCTCAATGCGTTTGGTTTTTTCTAGCATTGAAAGGTTGATATTCAACTTAGCATCAATATCGCCTAGCTTCACCTTTGCATCTTGTATCGCAAAGCCGTTTTTCACATTCATGTCTACTAGACCCTTGAATGCAACATTACGAATCTCTTTTGGCAATTGTGCAATATCACCTTGTACATCAAGATTACTTTTCCAGTCATTCAAGTCTGCCATCACATTCACGCCATTCAACGTGATGTTACGTCCTGATGTCGCATCGGTATAATAAATATTGGCATTGTTGATTTTAATTTCACTTAATGTGAGTGACACCTCTTCTGACGTTTGCGCATTCACATTTGCACCTTCTTCTGCATGCGCATCTGCAATCAACCCTAAACCACCCTCAGCTTTTTCAGCTACTTCAGATTTTACCTCATCGGGGCTGCTTTGCACTTGCCAGTTCTGTTGCCCATTTTCATCAACAGTCAACCATGCATCAACCTCATTTATCACAAGGCTTTCTACTTGCACCTGCTGATTTAATAACGGCCAAAGCTCTACTTTCAATACAAGGTTTTTAATATGAGCAAGGTTGCTTTTTCCATCACGCTGTAGAATGTAAATATCTTTCACATCCAAGCCAAGAGGCGGGAAAAGTTGCAACTTAATTTCACCATCCAACGTCACTTGACGCTGTGTCTTTTCTTCAATGAGTGAAGATATTTGTGATTTATACTGATTTACATCCAGCAAAAACGGTAGCGCAAGAAGCGCTCCAACCACAAGAAGAAAAATAAGAGATAAAACAACGAGTAGCTTACGCATAAAAACCTAATGGATTCGTTTATAATTTGATTTGCGCTATTAAATAGCTTGGTACATCAAATTAACAGGATTACCCACCAAATCAAGTTAAAGAATGATTAGGTTTTTAAAAATGCAGTGATTTATAAATGAACTTTTTAGCTGTCGGAATTTAAGCGATCCTTCAGCTCTTTGCCTGCTCTAAAATAAGGCACTGAACGCTCATCAAGCTTTACAGAAGTATTTGTTTTTGGATTTCTGGCGATTCTAGCACCACGCTGCTTAACCGTGAATGTTCCAAAACCTCTAATTTCAATTCTATCACCATTGGCCAATGCATCTGACATTTCACGAAACATAATATCAACCAATGTTTGTGCATCTTTAGCAAAGATATTTCTTTCATTATTTGCAATACGACGAACAATATCTTGCTTGGTCACACGAGCCACTTCATATTCTTTTGGTTTATCCACAACCATAACGCCTTCCTTTACTAAAAAGTCTATTTAAAAAACTGGCTTCCATAGAGCCATTAGTCCCTGCCTACTATTAAACATTGCTCCCAGCTTCCCCTCACCAAATATCCGCGTATAAAATGCATCAAACTTACTTGGCTGAGGTTTTAAGGAAATATCCTTAACTGGTAAAGATTTATCGATTCCGAACGCTTCTTGCAACCATAAAATGGCATCACTTTCACTGCCGATTGCGTCTATAAGCCCCTGCTGAAGCGCCTGAG
>CAYGTX010000265.1:0-2275 GCA_964352935.1 uncultured Rickettsiales bacterium
TTAAAGAAAATTGATCAAATTGCACATGACGCAGTTTCACGCGCACTCAAGAGGCTAAACCCAAAGACAGTTAAAACCACCAACGTACCCGTGATATTTGATAAGCGGGTTTCACGTGAATTACTAGGAAGTTTTGCAGGAGCAATTAATGGGGCGTCTATTGCCAGAGGTACAAGCTTTCTTAAAGAATCCATGGGCGAAAAGATTTTTGGTAAAAATATATCGATTATTAATGATCCACTGATAAAACGCGGACTTGCATCAAAGCCTTTTGATGCTGAAGGAGTAGCGCCACAAAGATTGGAGCTAGTTTCTAATGGCACATTAAACCAATGGCTGCTTGCGATGCATGCTGCAAATCAATTAGGGCTGCAAACCAATGGTTGTGCTTCAAGAGGTTTATCTAGCGCGCCAGGGCCGTCGCCAAGCAATTTATACATGGAAAATGGCGACGTTTCTTTTAAAGAAATGATTGCGAGTGTGAAAAACGGGCTCTATCTTACCGAAACATTTGGTATGGGGATTAATTTGGTGACCGGTGACTATAGCCAAGGTGCAGCAGGATTTTGGATTGAAAATGGCGAGATTGCCTATCCAGTTTCAGAAATTACAATTGCAGGGCATTTAAAAGAAATGTTCTTAAATCTTACCGCAGCAAACGATTTAGAGTTTAAATACAGTACAAATGCACCCACATTGAAAATTGAAAAAATGACGGTTGCAGGTGAGTAAAAAGAATCACGCTATGAAGAATGAAAGTGCGGTAACAGCACCCCATTACGATCAGTCGGCTTATTTGCTTAAGCGGTTAATAACGACATATATCTATCCATACGCAGGAAAAATTACAGGCGCTGTTGTGTGTATGATTATTGTGGCGGCTATGTCTGGAACGCAAGCTTATTTGATGCAGCCACTTTTAGATAAAATCTTTATCGAAAAAGATAAGACAATGTTGCTGCTTGTGCCACTTGCTGTGCTGGCGACCTTTATCATTAAAGGTGTTGCTAATTATGGTCAGGATATTGGTATGCGGTTTTTAGGTCAGCGCATTGTAACCGATATGCAATTAGAGCTTTATAGGCACTTACTTTTTACTGACCTTAAGATTCTAAATCAGCAAGCATCTGGTAAGCTTATTTCACGCTTTACCAATGATATTAATATCATGCGTCGTAGTGTTTCAAATGTTCTAACCAGCACCGCGCGTGAGAGCCTTACCTTTGTTGTAATGCTTGGAGTGATGCTCTATCAAAGCTTAGCGCTTTCATTTATTGCGTTTGTGGTGCTACCCATTGCGATTTACCCTATCATTCGTTTGGGTAAGCGTATGCGTAAAATATCTCATGCTTCCCAAGAAGAAATGGGGCGCTTTACCGAGCGCTTAGATGAAACTTTTTCAGGCATTCGCGTGATTCGTGCTTATGGTCAGGAAGAGAGAGAAATCAAGCGTGCTGGTGGCGTGATGGAGCGTATTTTTAACCTCTATATCAAAGCATCAGTGACGGAGTCATTGGCATCGCCCATTATGGAAACACTCACTGGTTTTGCGATTGCTGCGGTGGTGTGGTATGGCGGCATGCAAGTAATTGAGCAAGAAACAACGGCGGGTGCATTCTTTTCGTTTATGACAGCGCTTTTGATGGCCTATAAGCCTATGAAAAGCCTCACTAGTCTAAACACAGCACTGCAAGAAGGTTTGGCTGCGGCTAAACGGCTGTTTTTAATGTTGGATGTAAAGCCTACGATTCAAGATAAGCCAGATGCAATAGATTTGCCGCGTGAAGGTGGTGACATCATTCTTAAAGATGCATGTTTTCATTATGATGTTACAAAACCAGCATTAAACAGCGTCAATTTTGTTGCAAAAAAAGGTAAAGTGACAGCTCTGGTTGGACCTTCTGGTGGTGGTAAGTCCACTATCTTTAATTTGATTTTACGGTTCTATGATTTAGAATCAGGTTCACTCAAAATTGGTGGTTATGAAATTGCGGATATCACGATGGAATCGTTGCGCAAAAACATTGCCATTGTCACGCAAGATGTCGTGTTGTTTGACGATACGGTAATGAATAATATTGCCTATGCAAGGCCCGATGCAACAGAAGCAGAAGTGGTTGAAGCTGCAACAAAAGCCGCAGCGCATGAATTTATTTTAGAAATGCCACAGCAATATCAAACCATGATGGGTGAAAATGGCATGACGCTTTCTGGCGGTCAGCGTCAACGTATTGCGATTGCACGTGCCATCCTTGCGGATGCGCCTATATTATTA
>CAYGTX010000266.1:0-2266 GCA_964352935.1 uncultured Rickettsiales bacterium
CAATGTTATTCTGCTACCTTTTATTTAGGCATAAAGCCATTTTTTATAATTAAAGGCTTTAATGTAGTTGATGTTTTAAAATAAAAAAAGAAAGTGCAAAAAGACCCTGACAGCCTGGATACTTATTCATCAAATCCCAGCAATTTCATAACTACCCATTCTCAAAGCCTTTACTAAAAAGCGCGGAAATGCTACACTTTTTGATGTAACACACTCATTTTACAGGATATTTTGTCCACCGTTGTACATAGTCGTTCGTGATTGTGAGCTTCCCCCTATAATTAGATCCAGATTTTAGTTAGTAATGACTATGCAATTTGGATTTAATATAGGAGTTATATTATGGGCAAAGGATTACGCCGATCACCGGAACAGATTATTAGAATGTTGAGGCAGGCAGAAGTGCTTTCCGGTCAAGGCAAGAATGTATTTTATTCTGAACGAAAAGCCCAAAAATGCGCCGTAAGTCTAAGGTAATGGCTTAAGGCTTCTGCTAGATTTTGCCCCCTGTATTTTTAACGGCATATTTTTAGACTGGCTTATAGCGCCTTTCAATAGACACTAAATCGGTGTTTTCATGGTCAATTGCCGTTGAAAGAAAGTACATCTTTAATTTAGGATATACGGCTCGTAAAGCTACCACTCTACCGTGGTCTATTCTACAACCCTCTGTGTTGTGTGCTTTTTTTAACCGATAAATGACTATTAATAACATTGTCTACCTCAGGGAAGAAGTAAGGATTAACCCCAAATGCATTTGAAATGCCTACCAAAGGTTAGCAAAACTATACAGAAATCATAAAGATAACCCTAAATTAGTTCTTCTTTTCAGGATGTTGAAGAAGATTTAGGTACCCTTAGTTCTAGTACTCCTAAAAAACATAATTTTGAACCTACTGGCAAGACAAAATGAATAATTATAATGTTTTATCACTAGTTCTTCGATCGTAGTCACAACAAGCTTTAAGTCATGTTAAACTATTGCCGTATCACAATCTCCCAGATTTAATGTATTCTAGCATTCTGATATGGATATTGCTTAACCTATACTATTCGTTTTCCCCGTACCATACTTAGTGTTGCTTTTTAAGGCTTCTTCTAATTTAGACAATTTATCGTTTAGTCTTTCCTTTGCTTTAACAAGGGCGGCACTTTCTTCGTCTTTATGCTCTTGGTATCCTGCCCCCTCCTTGTGAATCGATTGCATTTGAGTTACTAACTCTTCAAGTGCTTTAAACTGAATGTCCGTAAGGTTGTTTACCTCACCAGAATTATCAACTCCCATTATTAAAAATACTTCTTCAATTCTACTCTGTAAATCGACAACCACCGTGCCGTCGAATCTTGGTTCTAGGCGCTCTCTTAATTCACTAAAAAGCTTATCAATAATATTTGTTAAAATTTCTTTTGGAGACTGTGTCTGGTGCTTGTCTATGTCTAAGTTTGAATTATATTCATATAAAAACGCTTGAATAGCTTTGCTGTTGTGAAGGCGTTCTTGCATTGTCGCATTTGCGGCTTGAATAGCATACTTCAGACGATTAACTTCAGAATTAACACCATTAAGAATAGTATTATTAGAATTAGGAATAGTATTTGTAATTATTGACCCCTTGGAGGAACTATATTTTTCAATATCACTGAAAATAGAGCCCTTCTGATTCAGCATTGCCATTACGGGATCATCTTTTGGAACTTCTCGACGAGGCCTTTGACCTCGAAAATTTGCTGCATTAATAGTTTTTGCTACTTCGCAAAAGATTTCATTCCTTGTGTCAGAGCAGAAGTAAGCAAGGCCTTTTTGGGCTTTCTGTTCACCGGCCCCAGTTCCACTAAAAAATTTGATTGCGCGAATTAAATGGCTAACAGAAACTTTTTTCGCCACACGATTCATAACATCACGCTTGATGTCATCACCACGTTGGGCACTGTCAAAATATTCTTCCCAGAATTCTTTATAATTACTTAAGTTGCTCTTAAGGTTTTGCTCATTTTCGGTAACCGACGTTTTCCAGTCATTGTAACGTTTACTAATCCTGAATGTCCTAGGTCCTTTATCTTGATTATTGAGGCGAACCAAAAATTCAGGTTTTAGCCCTTCTAATATTCCAACTTTTTCTTGGGCATTACTTTTATCATAATCATTAACATCTTCCTTGTTAATAAAGGCATTGAGATCATCATATACTTTCCAAAAAACTTCGGGAAAAGCGGTGCTTAGAGATAAGATATCTCCCCGAGTGTCACTACTAGACGCACCAATGTG
>CAYGTX010000267.1:0-2266 GCA_964352935.1 uncultured Rickettsiales bacterium
ATCCCGCTACAAAACGAATTTTTTGAGCAACTAAACGCACAAAATGGTAAATATTATGCGCGCCCACCTCAAGGTGAGAGCCTCGCTGACACCAATATTCGCACAGATCTTTTTAAAGATAAATTAATGAGTGGTTTAAACCGTAATGACGATGTAGATATCGCCATTATTGTGAGTCATGATGCAACATTAAAATGTTTTGAAAAAGGCTTTTTCCACAAAGATGTAGATTGGTTTGAAGCACAACCCAAATTTCCTAACTGTGGTGTTAAGCTGATTCAACAAACTGGGCCTAAATCATATCGCTCAGATTTAATTTATAGTAACGAAAAGCGGTTACCAACTTTACCTGCGAACTATAAGACTGGTGCACATGGCGAAGAAACTTCGAAGGTCAGCTCTCAAGCGCGTTAAGCAACGTTTTCTACGCTAATTTACCATGACACTGTTTATATTTTTTGCCAGAACCACAAGGGCAAGCTTCATTTCTGCCGATACGACCCCATGTTTCTGGATTAGCAGGATCCCGCTCATCTTTTTTCACACGCTGACGAACCGGTAAAAGCACTCCGCTGCCAGGTCTATCTTGTGCAGGTGGTGCATTCACAAGCGCTGGGTCTTGACGTGATTCCACCATTTTCTGATTTGACTGGCTTGGCATTCTGGCGAATGCTTCTCTACTCTTAGGATCAACAGCAAATTCAATATGCGCTAAGCGCATCACCACTACTTCACGTAAATAATCCAACATTTGTTCA
The DNA here is from genome assembly GCA_964352935.1 of uncultured Rickettsiales bacterium. Taxonomy (GTDB): domain Bacteria; phylum Pseudomonadota; class Alphaproteobacteria; order Rickettsiales; family CAYGPX01; genus CAYGPX01. The sequence continues at coordinate 759 of CAYGTX010000267.1, forward strand.
AACAAGCCGAATGCTTCACGTTTATATTCATTGAGTGGATCTTTTTGACCATAAGCACGTAAATTAATTCCCTGACGCAAGTGATCAAGCGCAAGTAAGTGATCCTTCCACAATTGATCAAGCGTCATAAGTAACACGCGTTTTTCTGCAATACGCATCATTTCTGAGCCGTAATGTGTTTCTTTATCATTAAAAAATGCTTTTACTGACTGATGTAAGCGTTCAAGCACTTCTTGATCGGCGATACCTTCTTCAGCTGCCCATTTTTTAGCAGGTACTTCAAACCCATAGATGCGCTGAAACTCTTGCTCTAACCCATCCATATCCCATTGCTCAGCATATGATTTTGCTGGTATATGTGTTTCAACAAATCCCACATTCACATCTTCACACATTTCAACCACAAGGTCGTTAATATCTTGAGATTCCATAATTTCGATACGTTGCTCAAAAATTGCTTTACGTTGATCGTTCATCACATCATCAAACTTCAGCAAATTCTTACGAATTTCATAGTTATGGGCTTCTACTTTTTTCTGCGCTTTTTCAATTGCACGGCTAATCCATGGATGCGTAATTGCTTCACCCTCTTTTAAGCCTAGCTTTTGTAACATCCCTCCAATACGCTCAGAACCAAAAATACGCATTAAGTCATCTTCCAGCGATAAGAAAAACTTGGTTTTCCCCGGGTCACCCTGACGGCCTGAACGACCACGCAGCTGGTTATCAATACGGCGACTTTCATGCCTTTCTGTCGCTAATACATAGAGACCACCTGCTTCTAGCACCTGCTTTTTCTCAGCAGCTACCTGTTCATCAATTTGCTTTTCTAACTCTTTTTGTTTAGCTTCTGTTAGCTCTTTTTTACCCGCCATTGCTTCAGCCAACAACATATCTGGGTTTCCGCCGAGCATAATATCCGTTCCACGTCCTGCCATGTTTGTAGCAATCGTCACTGAACCAAAACGACCTGCTTGCGCCACAATCGTTGCTTCTTTTGCATGTTGCTTGGCATTCAAAACACTATGTGGAATTTTATGCTTCTTAAGGAGCTTTGAAACCAGTTCTGAGTTTTCAATACTCACCGTTCCCACAAGCACTGGCTGACCTTTCTTGTGTGCCACTTCTATATCTTCAATGATGGCATGGTATTTTTCTTCCGCTGTTCGAAAAATATCATCTTCAACATCTTCACGTGCAATTTCTTTGTGCGTTGGAATTTCTACAACTTCAAGCTTATAAATATCGCTAAATTCTGACGCTTCCGTCATTGCGGTACCCGTCATACCCGCCAATTTATCATACATTCTAAAATAATTTTGGAAGGTAATAGAGGCTAGTGTCTGGTTTTCATTTTGAATTGCTGTGTTTTCTTTTGCTTCTAACGCTTGGTGTAAACCTTCAGAATAACGACGCCCCTCCATCATACGACCTGTAAATTCATCAATAATGACCACGCGCCCATCTTTGACAATATAATCTTTATCTTTTTCAAATAATGTATGGGC
>CAYGTX010000268.1:0-2265 GCA_964352935.1 uncultured Rickettsiales bacterium
TCGCTTACTTCCTTATTAAGCCAATAAGAATAAGTGCGAGCTTCATCGAAAATTTGATCGAGAGAGTGTTTATTTAACATGGATAACATTCCTTCACAGTAATAAAAAGTTACAGGTGAAACTTAAGAATGTTTTGGGGTAAGAATCAAGTTAATTCTTTGTAAAAATGAAATTTTATTCGTCTAAAGGCGCGTTATTATCGTCGATGGACTCTTTGGCTCTAAAATCATCTATTTCTTTGAGAAGAGCACGAAGTGTTTCGGTGATACCAAGTTGTGCCGCCGCTGAGATTTTAAAGACTCTTTTACCTGTCGCTTCTTCAAGCAATTCTTGCTTTTCTTGAGCATCTTCTGCGCTCATTGCATCCACTTTATTCAGCGCGACAATTTCTTGCTTATCAATGAGCAGCTCGCTATAGGCTTCTACTTCGTGACGAATGGTTTTATATGCGTTTACCACATCCTCTTGTGTGCCATCAATAAGGTGTAGCAATACACCGCAACGCTCTACGTGCTTTAAGAAGCGAATACCCAGCCCTACACCTTCATGCGCGCCTTCTATCAACCCCGGAATGTCAGCCATCACAAATTCGCGCTCATCCACATGCACAACGCCAAGCTGAGGCTTTAACGTGGTAAACGGATAATCTGCAATTTTTGGTTTCGCCCGTGATGTAGCAGCAAGGAAAGTGGATTTACCAGCATTTGGCAAGCCAAGTAGTCCTGCATCTGAAATAAGCTTTAATTTAAGCCATAACCAGCGTTCTTCACCAGGAAATCCGGGTGTTGCTTTACGTGGAGCTTGATTGATGGAACTTTTAAAGTTGGTGTTACCTTTACCACCATCGCCACCTTTAACGGCAAGGTAGCTTTGCCCTTCTTCTTGCATATCTACAATGAGGGTTTCTCCATCTTCATCAATAATCTGTGTGCCAATAGGCACATCGATGATGATGTCGTCGGCTGATTTGCCATGACGATTGCGCCCCATGCCATGCTGACCGGTACTAGCTTTAAAATGCTGCTGATAGCGAAAATCGATGAGTGTGTTTAAGCCAGAGATTGCTCTAAAGGTGATACTGCCACCACGTCCGCCATCGCCACCATCAGGACCACCTTTAGGCACATTTGCTTCGCGTCTGAAGCTGACGCTACCGCCGCCGCCATTACCACTTCTTACAAAAATTTTGGCTTCATCAATGAATTGCATGGCTAGGTACTGGAATTGCAGGTTAACTTAGTTGGAGAATAATAGAGGTTTTATTGCGAGTCAGCTAATAAAAAAGGCGTGAAACGAATACGTTCACGCCCTTTTATCAATGCTTTTGCATTTCCCTTAAGCAGCGTTAGCCGCTACAGAGATGAATGTACGTTCTTTGGTTTTTTTGAACTCAACCACGCCATCAATCAAAGAAAAAATTGTGTGATCTTTACCAAGACCAACATTTTTACCAGGGTAGTATTTTGTACCACGTTGACGAATAAGGATGTTTCCAGCAATTACTTGCTCACCACCAAATTTTTTTACACCTAAACGGCGGCCTGCTGAATCACGTCCGTTACGTGAACTACCACCTGCTTTTTTATGTGCCATGGATTAGTCCTCTTTTTTCGCAGTTGTTTTCTTTGCAGGAGCTTTCTTAGCTGCTGCTTTTGTCTCTGTTTTCTTTTCTGCTTTAGGAGCCGCTTCTTTAGTAGCTTCTTCTTTTTTAGCAGGAGCCGCTTTTTTCTCAGCGCCTTTACCGTTGATGCTGATAACGCGTACTACGGTTTCAAACTGACGGTGACCATTCTTGCGACGTGAGTTTTTACGACGACGCTTTTTGAAAATGATGACTTTAGGGCCTTTACGTTGCTCAAGGATTTCACCTTCTACAACGGCTTTATCCACTAAAGGAGCGCCAATTTCAATTTTATCACCTTCACCACAGCTTAACACTTCAGTGAATTTGATTTTAGAACCAGCTTCACCTTCTAGTTTTTCAAGCTTTACAACATCATTTGGAGCAACTTTATACTGTTTGCCACCTGACTTAAATACCGCGAACATCTTTATTTTCCTAAAGCATTAAGCGTTAAATTCTTCTGCGTTCATACGCATCTATTTCTTAAAATGGAGCGCGAAAATATACGTTATAATGGAAAATGTCAACTACTAACTTGACGAATTCTTCTAATTTATTGCCAAGGCGAGTTCTCGTCATTTTCTTCAGAATTAGAAGTGGATTTAGAAGGAGACTTTTTAGCGGTTGTTGCTTTACCATGT
>CAYGTX010000269.1:0-2212 GCA_964352935.1 uncultured Rickettsiales bacterium
TTCTCGACTTCTCGAGTTTATTAGAGAATCTCCAAAGGTCTTTCTCGGCTTCTTCATCCGAAGGATCACCTTCTAAAATACGCCCTTTTTCATCTTTAATAAGGCGAATTTCGCGTGAGTCAAATTCAACAGTAATGCGCGCTTCCTTACCTCGTACCTCAATCGCTTCAAGCGTTGCGGTTGGACCAGAAACAATGGTCACAATCAGTGATTTTCCTTCTTTGGCACGCGCATCAATGTCTTTGGCAAATTCTTGATAAATATCATCATCAAGCAAGTTTTCTAATGTATCTTTGTTGCCCTTTTCGTAGGCTTTAAGTATTATTTCAAATGCGCGTTTAGAGCCCTCCAAGAACAAAGCAGGGTCAAAATCAGGCTCATATTTATGAATCATAGCAACGGATGTCTGCAATTCTTCATCAAGAGGCGTTTCATCCACAAGTTTCACTTCATCAGGGCGAAGCGTGACTACTTTTTCTTCCTCTTGTTGCGCTTTACGTTGCACTTCTCTGATTTTTTGGATAACGTTTTCATCAGGGCTATGATCCTTTTTGCCAATGGTATTATAAAAACGAAAGGCAAGAAATGCGGCAACCGCGGCGAAAAAAAGTAAGTCTAACAAAGGTTTTTCCTCAAAATTCTATGGATTGTTGCAAATAATTTTTACTGGAATTGTCAGCCATATACGTTATAACAACATTATCTTTAGTAATGATAACCATTTTAAATGCATTCTGGTAATAAAAATGACAGAGAACACTGATTCCATCAAGAGAAACATAGCGATTAACGCACAATATGTGAAGGATTTTTCCTTCGAAAGCCCAAACGCTCCCATGAGCCTCACCAGTAAAGAATCCCCAAAAATCGATTTAGGGGTGGATGTACAAGTTTCACGTTTGCAAGAAAACGTCTTTGAAGTAGGTTTGGTCGTACGCGCTGAAGCAAAAGCAAAGGAAGGCACTGTCTTTTTGGCTGAACTCACCTATGCAGGTGTATTCACTGTTGATGTCTCTGAAGAAGAGCGCGATGGCGTATTGCTTGTTTATTGCCCAAATATTCTTTTCCCTTACGCTCGCCGTATTATTTCTGACGTAACGCGTGATGGTGGCTTTCCTCCATTGATGTTAGATCCTGTAGATTTTACACGCATCTATCAGCAGCATGTTGAAAAAGCAGCGAAAGAGAAGAAAAAAGCATAAAGTTGAGTTATTGACATTTATTAAAAAAATGTTATTCTTCATAGTACAAATGCCTATGCTGTCCGAATCGGCACCCTATGGTGTTCATGTCTTTTACTAGACTAGGCAGCAAGGCGACTATTTAAATTTCCATATGTTTTCAATCTTACTTTCAATAAGATTTCGCCACTTAAATGCGTCTTTTCTGTTTGGGCTATTGTATGGTCTTGAAAAAGCACTTACCATCATGTCGGCAATTTGAACGAGAACATCTTTTTTAGAATCACAAAATTTCAAATCTTTTATAACACCTGAAGGAAGTTCTTTTCTAAGATAGGTTTTAGAGGCATGCTTAAAAGCCTTACTACCCTTTCCATCAATTTTTATAATAGCATTTTTAACTCTGCTATTGGCATCATTCATTAAATTCTTTAAGCAAAATGCTACAAACTTTTCGTCATTTTTCTTTAAAAACCTACTGTGTATAAGCTTTTTCTCTACTACAAGAATTCTAATTGAGAAATTAGCTTTCAAAATAGCGTCAAAAAATGCATCTCTAACTCTTACATTTGATGAACTAAAACGAAACTCTCTTTTAAGTCCCATGTCTTTTCTTAAGTTTTTCACAATATTTGCTGCATCTTCTGCATCTTGAAAGCGATCAAAAATCACCATCCCAATTACAAAATGACTTGAAGATGAAGGCTTAAATCCAGTACAACCACTTTCATCAATTACTACAAGCATAAATTACCCATTATTCCAAAGTGGATTCTTCACTTTTTCTAAGAATGCCTCATGTTGTTTGAGTTCTTCTTCAGATACATTAAATTCTCTCACCTTTCTAACTTCTCTATCTGAAGCACCAGAAAGCACATTGGCGGTTTCTCGTTTGCTTGGATCTACATTATCATCACCGAGTGACATATAAATTTGGCGACCACCAATCAATTCAAGATAGACATCTGCTAGCAATTCAGCATCCAGTAATGCTCCGTGCTTGGTGCGGCTGGAAAGATCAATTCCAAAGC
>CAYGTX010000270.1:0-2171 GCA_964352935.1 uncultured Rickettsiales bacterium
GTTGATAATTGGTGAAGAAAGAAGTGATCCAAATACGCCACCGTTAGAAATGGTGAAGGTACCACCAGACATTTCTTTCGGGCTCAATTTACCATCACGTGCTTTTTTCGCATAACCCACGATTTCTGATTCTACACCAGCAAATGATAATTTATCACAATCACGCACCACAGGAACAACCAAACCATTTGGAGAGCCAACCGCCACACCAATATCGTAGAAGTTTTTGTAAATAACTTCATCGCCATCAATCTGCGCATTCACTTCAGGAATTTCTTTTAATGCAGTCACCGCTGCTTTTACGAAGAAAGACATAAAGCCAAGCTTGGTGCCATGCTTCTTCTCGAAACCATCTTTATATTGGTTACGAAGCTTTAGAAGGTTGGTCATGTCCACTTCGTTGTAAGTGGTCAGCATTGCCGCAGTGTTTTGAGATTCTTTCAAGCGTTTCGCAATCATCTGACGAAGTTTTGTCATCTTCACGCGCTCTTCACGAGGGCCTGCATTTGCAGGAGCAGAAAATGATTGTGTTGAACCACCTTCTAGTGCTGAAAGTACATCACCTTTAGTGACGCGGCCATCTTTGCCTGAACCAGAAGAAAGATTCACACCATTTTCTGTCGCAATTTTTTGTGCAGCAGGAGAGTGATTGCCGCCAGCAGGCGCAGATTGTTGCGCAGGAGCAGACGAAGCCGCTTTTGGTGCATCGGCCTTTGGAGCAGCGCCTTCTGGTCTTTTAGCGGTCTCATCAATCTTACCGATGATAGCGCCCTCTTCCACATTGTCATTCTCAGCTACTAGAAGCTCAGTAATAATACCCGCACTTGGAGCATTCACTTCAAGTGTTACTTTATCGGTTTCAAGTTCCACTAACATTTCGTCAGCTTCTACATAATCACCTTTTTGCTTACACCATTTTGCTATGGTAGCTTCGCTTACAGATTCACCTAAAGGTGGGACTTTAATTTCAACAGCCATTTTTATGCTCCTTGAGTTTAGTAGTGCTAGTGCAAGTGTTAGTGCAAGCTTTAAACTCACTTACTGTCACTTGAACTGCCCATACTTAATTTTTATTTCCAATTATCAACACAATCGCATTTTCTTGCACTTGCACCGACACTAATTTCTTACTTCAATGCTTCATCCACTAAGCGCGCTTGCTCTTTTTGGAAGGTTTTCATGTAACCTGCAGCAGGTGCTGCCATTGCATGTCTACCCACATAGCGTGGACGTTTTGCTTTGATATCCAAATCTTTTAGCACTGCTTCCGTGCGGCGATCTAAGAAATGCCAAGCACCCATATTTTCTGGCTCTTCTTGACACCACACCACTTCCGCATTTTTATAACGCTTCAGCTCTGCTGCCAGCTCTTCTGCTGGGAATGGATAATATTGCTCTAAACGAACAATCGCAATATCTTTTAGCTTACGGTTGGTGCGTTCTTGCAATAAATCGTAATAGACTTTACCGCTACACACCACAACGCGAGAGATTTTATCATCCGCCACAAGCTTTTCGGTTTCACCAATCACTTCTTTAAAGATAGTACCTGATGCAAAATCTTCTAGCTTAGACGTACAAAGTGGATGACGTAAAAGCGACTTTGGTGTCATTATCACTAATGGCTTACGGTAAGGGCGGTGTAACTGACGACGCAAGATATGGAAGTAACTTGCAGGTGTTGTACAGTTTGCCACTTGCATATTATTTTCAGCACAAAGCTGCAAATAGCGCTCTAAACGCGCCGAACTATGCTCTGGCCCCTGACCTTCATAGCCATGCGGCAATAGCATGGTAAGACCACTCAAACGCAACCATTTGGTTTCACCTGATGAGATAAATTGGTCAATAATGGTTTGTGCACCGTTAGAGAAATCACCAAATTGCGCTTCCCATAATACGAGTGCATTTGGCTCAGCCAACGAGTAACCATATTCAAAACCAAGTACTGCAAATTCAGAAAGGTTAGAATCAATAATCTCTAAACGCGCCTGCTTCTCACTTAAGTTTTTAAGTGGGAAATAACGTGCTTCAGTTTCTTGATCAACCAAACCTGAGTGACGTTGTGAGAATGTTCCACGGATACTATCCTGACCACTCATGCGAATTGGGAAGCCTTCTTTAAGAAGCGAGCCAAACGCAAGCGCCTCACCCGTTGCCCAGTCAAAACC
>CAYGTX010000271.1:0-2171 GCA_964352935.1 uncultured Rickettsiales bacterium
TGCAGATTGGCTTCATTTTTTTGTCGCTGGTTTTTATTTTTCACTTTAGGGTGTAAGCAAATTGCTATTTAAACCGAAGCTATTTATATTCAACTAAACCATCCATACGAGGCCAGCATGACCATAGCAGCTATTAAAAAGAAAACCAAACAACTCTTTGCGTTGCTGGATAAACTAAAACCAGTTTGGTGGTTGTTGGTGCGAGTGTGGATGGCGAAGATTTTCTTTGATTCGGGCTTAACGAAAATTGAAGATTTTGATGTGACGGTGTTCCTGTTTGAAAATGAATATGCCGTGCCGTTTATCCCTCCTTATTTTGCAGCACTTTCTGCTACATTTTTCGAGCTGGCGTGTCCGGTAGCACTCGTGCTTGGTTTTGCAACACGTTTTGCCGTATTACCGCTACTTGTTATGACTGCGGTGATACAATTTACCTACCAACCACATCACGAACACATCTATTGGGCTATTTTACTGGTAGGGTTGTTGGTAAATGGTGCGGGCAAGCTTTCGCTAGATTATCTTATTGGTGGCAAGAAAAGATAGTTTTTATAGCTGGCACTAAATTTATAAAGATATAAATTCTGCAAAGCATCTTACGCCTTTGATGTAGCTTTTTGGGGCTTTTGTGCTATAAATTGCGCGCTTTGCTTTTGGCTCTAGGCTTTCAAGTAATATATTTATGTAGTTGAATATCAGGCTTTAGGATAGTGGCAGCTTTATGCTGCTGCTATTGCGTTGTGTTCTAGCTAAGTGGGTGCAAAGGCTTAACCGAGATGCTTTTAGGTATGTCGGCATAATGAAGTTATGAAAACGAATGGAAAATTAGAATGCATCAACCAATTGCAAGAATAGCCCTGTTTTTGGGTGACGTATTAGCACTGATTGCGACACTATTTATTTCTGCGACTGCTTCAGAAGTGGTGATGGGGCATGATTATCTCGACCTTCGTGCGTTTGAAGGCGTGGAGCGGCTGTTTTCATTTGGAGTGATTGCAGCGGTTGTGCTGTTTGTACTTTTCAATCGAGGTCATTATAAGCGCAGAATTCCGTGGTGGAGCCAGCTTCGCTATGTGTTGATGGTGTGCTTATTTGCCTTTGTAATCGATGGCTTTATGCATTTTGCTATAAAGTATCAATTTTCGCGATTATGGATTGGGCTTTCATGGCTTTATGCGGGAGTGCTTATTTTACTCATGCGTCAGGTAGTGAGACTGATAGTAGATAAGTTGCTGCATCGTTGGCGAGTGGATGCTTATATCATCGGGGTTGGGGATAACGTTATTGATACGCTGTATGCGCTGCATTCGGAGAAGTTTACCGGATATGAAGTGAAGGCGATTCTGACGTTTGGCAAAAAAGATGCGCTGATAAGAGAGCAGTTTCCTTTAGAATATAAAAACCTTGAAATTATTACTGAAAAAACAGCATGCGAAGCAATGCTAAAGCAAGAGCAAATGTTTATTGTTGCGCCTGAATCTATGGGAGATAAGCAGGTGGAAAAAACCATATCGCTTCTTGAAGCGGCACATTTACAGTATGCGGTGGTGCCACCTTCGCGCGGATTTTCATACTACGGGCACACGCCGCAGTATTTTTTTGGGCATGACATTATGTTTATTACCTCTCGAAATAAAATTCATTCGCCCTTTGGCAAGTTGGTCAAGCGTTCGGTGGATATTGTAGCAAGTGGTATTGGGCTGATTGTGCTGTCGCCACTTTTCTTGTTACTTACGGTTTGGATTAGAAAAGATGGTGGTGATGCTTTTTTTGCAAATCGACGCATAGGTAGCAATGGAAAAGAGTTTATATGTTGGAAATTCCGCAGTATGGCGGTAGATGCAGAAGAAAGATTGCATACAATTCTTGAAAATGATGCTGAATTGAAGCTGCTATGGGAAACTCATCGGAAATTACCAAATGATCCGCGAGTGACTCGCGTTGGAAAATGGTTACGAAAAATTAGCTTGGATGAGTTACCACAATTATGGAATATTTTTTGTGGAGAGATGAGTTTGGTGGGGCCACGCCCTATTTTAGCAGACGAGGTGACATTCTTTGATAATGAGCAGTATGAGCTTTACTGTTCAGTAAAGCCGGGGGTGACAGGGCTTTGGCAAGTGAGTGGTCGTAATGATGCAAGTTTTAAACGGCGCGTCTACCTTGATAGC
>CAYGTX010000272.1:0-2146 GCA_964352935.1 uncultured Rickettsiales bacterium
AATCCGATTAAATCGTAAGCTTACGCTTGACACTCTGGTAAAAATACATATTATAACGCCCTCTTGAACACAGAATATTCGTTTGAAGGTATCGTGATGGCCAAAAAGAACACCGTATTAATTCGCTTGGTAAGTAGTGCAGGCACTGGTTTTTTCTTCGTTAAGAAAAAGAACCCTAAAAAACAAACTGAGAAGTTATCTTTCCGTAAATACGATCCAATCGTACGGAAGCATGTCATCTTTAATGAGAAAAAGTTGACAAGCTAACTAAAAAAGAGTAAACCTACTCTTTACAGTTCCCATTCCTCCTTCCCCCATGTCGATCCCTCGATGTGGGGGTTTTGGTTTATACGGCAATTATTTAGGATAACTGGCCTAAATAATATGTCATTTTTAAGGTAGGTGCCCATGTTTGTTATCTTTTTTATGATTGCCACCCTTGCTGTTCTTGTAACAGGTATCACGCTGATGGCGTTTGGTGGAAAGCTGAATAAAAAATATAGTAACAAGCTCATGACATTGCGCATTGCCCTGCAGGCAGTAGCACTCGTGGCGCTTGCACTTATGTATTTCTCAAAATAGATAAGCTTCTTTTATCAAAATCAATTTGCATTTGTTTTTAATCGATTTTTGCTGAGAAATAGCAAGAATCTCTCTTTACATCATACGTTTCAGGCGGTAGAGTTCCATTGAAATTAACCTTAATGAAGAAGCTTTGCTGATGAAAATTATTGTACCCGTTAAGCGCGTTGTAGATTACAACGTTAAGGTAAGTGTAAAAAGTGACGGTAGTGGCGTAGAGACGGCAAACGTCAAAATGTCGATGAATCCATTTGATGAAATTGCAGTAGAAGAAGCGGTAAAGCTTAAAGAAGCTGGAAAAGCAACGGAAGTGATAGCTGTCTCCATTGGTGTTGATAAAGCACAAGATACCATTAGAACAGCAATTGCGATGGGCGCTGATCGTGGTATTCTAGTGAAATCAGATGAAGAAGTTCAGCCACTGGATGTTGCCAAGATTCTTCAAAAAATTACAGAAGCAGAATCAGCCGATCTATTGATTTTAGGTAAACAGGCCATTGATGATGATAGTAACCAAACAGGGCAAATGCTTGCGGCGCTACTAAATTGGCCACAAGCGACCTTTGCTTCTAAAGTTGATATTAAAGATGGCAATGCCGATGTAACACGCGAGATTGATGGCGGTCTTGAAACCATCAACGTCAAGCTTCCTGCCATCATCACTACCGATTTACGCTTGAATGAGCCGCGCTATGCTGCTTTGCCTAATATTATGAAAGCGCGTAGTAAGCCACTTGATATTAAATCGCCAGAGGATTTTGGTGTGACACTCTCCCCTCGCCTTAAAGTGCTTAAAGTGGAAGAGCCTAAAAAACGTCAAGGCGGTGCGAAAGTTGCGAATGTAGACGAGTTGGTAGAAAAATTAAAAGCTGATGGAGTATTATAATATGAGCATTCTAGTTGTTGCAGAACATGATAATACAACGCTTAATTTAGCTACATTAAACACCATCACCGCTGCTAGTAAAATTGGTGGTGATATTCACGTACTTGTTGCTGGTAAATCTGCGCAGTCTGTGGCGGATGCAGCTGCTAAAGTTGCTGGTGTGAAAAAGGTTTTACTTGCAGATTCTAATGATTATGAGCATGCACTAGCTGAAAACTTAGCATGGCTGGTTAAAGAAATTGCGGGTGGTTATAGCCATGTGCTAACGCCATCGGATACATTTGGTAAAAACTTTTTACCACGTGTCGCCGCGCTTTTGGACGTAGCACAAGTGACCGATGTAATGGAAATTGTATCTGAAGATACATTTAAGCGTCCTATTTATGCGGGCAATGCCATTGCAACCGTACAATCGTCTGATAAAATTAAATTGCTCACCATTCGTGGTACCGCGTTTGAAAAAGCTGCTGCTGAAGGTGGAAGTGCTGAAATTGAGAAAATCGACAGCAAAGGCGATGTGGGCTATACCAAGTTTGTTAAGGTAGAAAGTACAAAATCGGATCGTCCAGATTTAACCAGTGCGCGTGTTGTGATTTCTGGTGGTCGCGCATTTGGAAGTGAAGAAAAGTTCAAAATGCTTGATTCTTTGGCTGAAAAGATTGGTGATTGTGCCATTGG
>CAYGTX010000273.1:0-2128 GCA_964352935.1 uncultured Rickettsiales bacterium
CACATTCAGATAGTATATTACGTGTAGATTTAGATGCTTTAGTAGATAATTATGCATTATTATCCGCTCGCTTTAAGTCTGGCGTTTGCTCTGCAGTGGTGAAGGCTGACGCCTATGGCTTAGGCATGGCGCCAATTGCTAAAAAGTTAAAAAGTAAAGGCTGTAATCACTTTTTTGTGGCAACGTTAGATGAAGCAATCGAACTGCGTTCTATCATATCAGATACATATATTTATGCCTTTAACGGCATCTCTCGTAATCAGGAAAGGTATTTCTTAGAGAATAACATTGTGCCTGTTCTAAATACACCTGAACAGGTAGTTAGATGGAAGTCCGCTGCGGGTGAAATGGGAAGAAGGTTGCCTGCAATTTTGCATTTTGATACAGGGATGAACCGCTTAGGTTTGGATTGGTACGAACTTGAAAATGTCATGAAAAGTGATGCGTCAGAAGCATTAGATTTCGAATATGTAATGAGCCATTTAGCATGCGCTGAAACGCCAGATCACCCACTAAATGCAACACAATTAAGGCTAATTAATAAGGCTAGGAGCTTATTTCCAGGAAGTGGGATAAGCTTTGCTAGTTCAAGCGCCTTATTTTTAGATGAGCGCTATCATTTTGATTTAGCGCGACCAGGTTGTGCACTCTATGGGATTAACCCAACACCGGGTCGACTTAATCCGATGAAAAACGTTGTCACATTAACCACAAAGATACTTCAAGTGCGAGTGATTGACACAGTTACAACCGTTGGCTATGGTGCGACGTGTGATTTAGCGAGGGGCAGTACGGTTGCTACTATTCCTGTTGGTTATGCAGATGGCATGTTTAGAAGCTTAAGCAGTATTGGTAAGGTTTATATTGCTGGGCATGTGGTACCAATAGTTGGGCGTGTGTCTATGGATTTAGTGACGCTGGATATTAGTAATTTACCAGAATCAGTGCTTCATAAAGAAGTGGATGTGGAATTGATTGGTGAAAATATGCTTTTAGAAAAAGTCGCTAGAAATGCTGATACGAATGGTTATGAAGTGCTTACAAATTTGGGAAGCCGTTTTTCAAGAGAGTATGTGGGTAGGGTTTAAATGGAACGTTTTAAAGTAAATTTTCTTGCCATTATTGGTGCTGTGTTTTTAGATTTTCTAGCCGCAATTGGCAGGCTAGCTAATTTTTGTGGCCGATCTTTTTATCACATGTTCACGCCACCATACTATCCTGCACAAATTGGTAGACAGATGATAGAAATTGGTTATTACTCGCTTCCAATTGTTGGGCTAACCGCCATCTTTACAGGTGCGGTACTAGCGCTGCAAACCTATACAGGCTTCTCACGTTTTAATGCTGAAAGTTCGATTGCAGCAGTGGTAGTTATTTCTATTACGCGTGAGTTAGGACCGGTTTTAGCTGGATTGATGGTTTCTGGCCGTGTGGGTGCATCAATGGCTGCTGAAATTGCAACCATGCGCGTGACCGAGCAAATTGATGCTTTGGTAACATTATCAACCAATCCATTTAAATATCTTATTGCACCACGTGTGTTAGCAGGAATATTAATGTTACCGATCTTAGTAGCGGTCGCAGATATTATTGGTGTGTATGGCGGTTATTTAGTGGCAGTGCATAAACTGGGCTTCTCGCCTGGTTCGTATTTACAAAATACTTTCAATTTTTTAGAAGTTAAAGATGTGGTATCTGGTTTGGTTAAAGCAGGTTTCTTTGGTTTTATTGTGACGTTACTCGGTTGTTATCATGGTTATAACTCACAGCGAGGGGCTCAAGGTGTAGGAAATGCAACAACGCATGCGGTAGTATCTGCTTCAATGTTAATATTGCTATCTAACTATATCATCACTGAATTTTTCTTTGCGAGGTAAGGTCATGACAGAACAAGCAGCAAAAATTCGTGTAGAAAATCTCCACAAATATTTTGGTAATAAAAAAGTACTCAAAGGTGTGAGTACGGAAGTGAAAGCGGGTGAATCACTCGTGGTCATTGGTGGCTCTGGTAGTGGTAAATCAGTTCTTATTAAAAATATACTGCGCTTAATGCGCAATACAAAAGCCAAAATTTTCAACCATAGAGAAGAAACAAGCTATATTACTCAAAGCAAACGCAATGAAATCA
>CAYGTX010000274.1:0-2078 GCA_964352935.1 uncultured Rickettsiales bacterium
CCTACGTAGGTTCGAATCCTACCCCCACCACCACTTATTGTGATTATATCAAATGTCGCAGAATCGCTTCCCTAAAAAACCTCAGACTTCTTATGGCAGACCAACGCCACCAGATCGCTATTGGCTATGGGGAAAGCATGCCTGCTTAGCAGCCATCAACAACCATCAACGTAATTACTATCAAATTTTAATTACCAAAAACGCGCTGCGTGATCTTGTCGAGCTTCAAGACCATAAAAAGGTTGAAGAAGTAGATGGTAAAACCATTTCTAAATTATTACCAGCTGATGCTGTGCATCAGGGCATTGCGGTTGAAGTTGCCGCCCTACCTTCGCTTGATATTGAATCGCTTCCTATTGGTAAAAACATTGTGGTGATGGATCAAGTGACTGATCCCCACAATATAGGTGCCGTGCTGCGCTCTGCTGCTGCATTTGGCATCGGCGCACTACTTACCACCGCCCGCCATGCACCGCACGAAACAGCAACCCTTGCTAAATCTGCTTCTGGTGCATTAGAAATAGTGCCTATGGTCAAGGTGGGTAATCTTTCAACCACATTAGAATCACTCAAAAAGCAGGGCTATATCTGTGTTGGGCTTGCTGGTGAAGCAACAGAAACCTTAGATGCACTCAGCAACAAGAAAGGTCACCCTATCGCGTTTGTGATGGGCGCAGAAGGAAAAGGCTTACGCCAAAAAACCCGTGAGACCTGTGACATGCTGGTTAAAATTCCGATGGAACCTGCAATGGAAAGCTTAAATGTCTCCAACGCAGCTGCCATTTGTTTTTACGCTTTAAAATCATTGAACTAGAACACGTAAAGACAAAAAAGCCCAGTAAAACCTACCAGCCTTTGGTAGCTAGCACATCATGCATATTATAAAGCCCTTTAGCTTGCCCTTTAGACCAAAGAGCCGCGCGCACCGCTCCTTTAGCAAACACACTTCGATTCGATGCTTTATGTGTTAACTCAATGCGCTCACCATCCGCTGCAAATATCACCGTGTGATCGCCCACCACATCACCACCACGCAGGGTAGCAAAGCCAATCTCGCCTTTTGGACGAGCGCCAATAATGCCATCTCTTGCTTTGCAAGCCACATCGTTTAAAGGGCGCTCGCGCCCTTCTGCAGCGGCTTCACCCAGCATTAAGGCGGTACCAGAAGGCGAATCGACCTTATGACGGTGATGCATCTCCACCACTTCAATGTCGTAGTCTTCGTCTAAAATAGACGCGACTTTTTTCACCAATGCTTGCAGCAGGTTGACACCTACACTCATATTAGCCGCCCAAATGATGGTCGTATCTTTAGCAATCTCTGCCAGTTCTGCACGTTGTGCATCTGAAAAACCAGTGGTACCACACACCAACACTTTGCCTTTTTCAGCAGCAATACGCGCATTATTCAAGCTATTTTCAGGCACAGTAAAATCAATCGCTGCATCGCATTGCTCAAAAAGAGCCGCTGCATCATCGCTGGCTTTAATACCCACTGCTTCACGCCCTACAAGCAGACCTAAATCTTTGCCTAATGCATCTTCGTCCACGCGCACCGTTCCGGCTGCAAGCGTTGCGCCCTTTGTATCCAACACTTGTTGAATCAATGTTTTACCCATACGTCCAGCGCAGCCGATAATGCCTATTCTCATGATAAATCCTCTTTCAACGGATGACCCATAGTATGATACTTACCGCGATAATAAAGCAGCGGAAAGCCTTTTTCGTTATGCTCTAAATTGAGCACTTTTCCAACTATAATCGTATGATCGCCAGCATCATGCGTTGCATGCATGGCACATTCCATAAAACCGTGATTATCTTTAAATTGTGGACTGCCCTTTTTAGCAAGCGTATAGGATACTTCATCCCAAGGCTGAGCACTCGACTTTGCAAATGCATCTGAATATTTGCGTTGCTGCTCACTCAATATATTTATACCAAAATAGGCAGCATCTAAAAATGACTGATAATAAAATGCACTTTTATCGATACAAAATAAAATAAGTGGCGGCTCTAACGAGACAGAGCTAAACGAATTGATGGAGATTGCAAATGGTTCTTTTTGGGCGTCTGCA
>CAYGTX010000275.1:0-2066 GCA_964352935.1 uncultured Rickettsiales bacterium
GTAAACTCCACCTCTGATGCTTCACGTATTTTAAGCATGGCTTTTCTTGAATCGTGTAAGTAACCTGTTTTACTGTCCGCTGGAAATACGTATTGATTTTTCGCATCAGCTTTGCGACGTGTCAATAGATCAGAAAGATAATCAGATAATGGGATTGTATGGGCTATACGGTTTTTAGTTTCAGGCACTGTTAATGTTTTGGCTGTGAAATCAATATCTGCCCAAACTAAACGAGCGGCTTCTTCACGACGTAAGCCAGCCAACAATATCAGCATAAAATAATCCTGCATCATCTCGACTTGTCATTGTCATAGCGGTGCGTTAATTGCTGCAACCCTTGATACCAGGCTTGTAATTCATGCTGTTTTATAGAATTCATACCGAGCCTTTGTACCTAGCTTAAATGATTTTTTTTAGCTTTCACTAATTTGGCTAGCGCCGCATTAACTTTTTCCAATGTTTTAGCCGTTACTTTTTCTTTAACTTCTAATTGACTAATATAGGCTTGTGAAACATCCATCTCTTTCGCCAAGTCTTCTTGGGTGATATGTGCTTTCATCCTAGAAAGTGCAACTGGATTATCGAGATAATCTTCTAAATCAAACGGCACATAATTCGCATCATCATTCAATTTAGCATCAATTTCTGTACGCAGCTGATGGTAAATACTCACCGGTAACAACACGTACTCAGGCTGCCCTTGGTATGACTTAATTACTTGTAAATTCATTTGTACACATCTCCTCTAGGCTTAAGCTTCTCAACAGAGATAATTTTTAGCACATCTTCTCGCTCAAAAATAATACGCCAGTCACCAACACGTAATCGATATCCAGTTTCGCCAACAAGACGCTTAATATTTAAACTTGTATCATCTGGGTTATGCCCAAGATCATTAATCTTATTAACAATCCTTAACAGCGTTGGTTTATCTAAGCGTTTAAGCTTCTTCTGAACCTGCTTCTTAATTACAACTATGTAAGCCATTACATTTCACCTATGATTATAACTTATATTTAGTTATATTCAACCTTTTTTTGCACTTTTAATGTCCACTATTGCAGGCAAATCTTTAATTCCCATTAATTTCAAAATATAATCAGTAATCATCTGCATAGGGTTGCGTATTGTTTCAAGCATTAATAGCCCAACCAAAAGCCATTCTTTTATTCAGCAGAAAATCGTTCAAAAAGCACAGAAGCATTAACTCCACCGAACCCAAACCCGTTAGATAATGCCATTTCAATCGGCACATGCCGCGCCGACGGTCCTATTAAATCTAAACCCATAGCCAATTCATCAGGATGCTCTAAGTTAAGCGTACCAGGAAGCAATCCATCCCTAAGAGCAAGAATAGAAAATGCTGCCTCTGTAGCGCCTGCCGCTCCCAACAAATGACCTGTAGCTGACTTAGTAGAAGAAATAGCTGGCCCTCTTTTGGTGCCAAAAATAGTTTTCAATGCGGCAATTTCCCCAGCATCACCTACCTGCGTCGATGTCGCATGTGCGTTTACATAACCAATCTGATCGGGAGTAATTTGTGCCATTTCAATAGCTAATTTCATTGCTCGCATAGCCCCCTCTCCATCATCTGGACCAGCTGTTATGTGATAAGCATCTGCGGTAGTTCCATAGCCAATAATTTCTGCAATCGGACGAGCACCACGTGCTAACGCATGGTCCAGCGACTCTACCACTAACATTGATGCGCCTTCTCCCATCACAAAACCATCACGGTCACGATCAAATGGGCGCGAAGCACGCACAGGCTGATCATTGAAATCGGTGGATAAAGCTCGTGCCGCCAAAAATCCACCGATACTCACTTTGTCAAAAGCGGCCTCAGCTCCACCAGCTAATACAATATCTGCTTCCCCTGCCCGGATTAAGCGCAACGCATCACCAATGGCTTGTACGCTAGCCGCACAAGCTGTTACCGGGCAACCAAGCGGCCCTCGAAACCCATGCTTAATTGATACTTGGCCTGCCGCCATATTGGCCAAAAATGAAGGAATAGTAAAAGGAGATAATCGCCGACAACCTCGCGTTTCGCTTATTCTTACAGC
>CAYGTX010000276.1:0-2063 GCA_964352935.1 uncultured Rickettsiales bacterium
ACCCTTAACTCATGGAGAAATAGCCGTGAGCGTAATAGCTTGATGAAATGGAACATCACGGCAAAGTCAAATTATAGCGTCAACGACTGGAAGAAGGTTTTGTATGAAATTGGCTATCAAGGTGATTACTACTGGTTTCTCGCTCATTAATCGGACCATTAATTCATGACGAGGCTAGAGCAATCAAAGATATGTAATGTTTGCGGAAGCACTAATGTTGAGGTCGTGTTTGAGGCCAAATATCTTCCACTGACTGGTTTATATATACCCCTTGATACTGAAGTCGACCCTCCACGGTTTGATCAGGCGCTACTCTATTGTGGAGATTGTGGTCACGGACAGTTAAGAGAACTGATCGACCCCAGTACTTTATATGACGATTCATATACTCACCGAACATCCGGAAGTAGCATTGCCAAACATGGAAACGACTTCTTTTTTGAAGTTTTAAAAAAAATCACCAAAAATAGACCCTTTGATAACATTCTTGAGGTCGGCTGCAACGATCTTTATCTGCTCAAAAAAATGCGCGAACTTACAAGTAGCAGAATCACGGGGGTAGATCCGATATGGGAGGGTAAAGATCACCAGCTGCCAGATGGAACAAAGGTGTTAGGACGTTTTGTAGAGGATATTGCTACAGCAGCAGATGAAATTGGTAAGCCTGATCTAGTTGTCTCCGCCCACACATTCGAACACGTTCAATCATTATATGAACAGCTTTATCAACTAGTGAATATGTCAGCCAACAATGCAACGTTTCTAATAGAAGTGCCAAGCTTTGAAACAATGGTCAAAACCGGTCGGTTTGATCAAGTATTCCATCAGCACATACAATACTTAAGCTGCTCGTCTATGCTGAAATTAATTGACCGGCTTGGATGTAAATACCTCGGTCACACCTACAACTATTCTTATTGGGGTGGGACTGTTCTTTTTTGGTTCGAGAAAGATATCAATAATTCAATTTCAGGGCGAAGTGCAGAGTTTCCGCAGATTGGTCTTAAATTTGTAAGAGGAAACTACACCGCCTTTAAAGAGAACCTAGAAAGATCAAAGGATCAGATCATAGCATTAGAAGAAAGGGTCTATGGATTCGGTGCGGCACAAATGCTTCCCATACTAGCGTATCATATGGAAACTGACCTGAGTTTCATGGATGCTATACTTGATGATAATCCCGAAAGGGCAAATACCCGCCTCCCAAACGTTGCTCCGGCGATTAGACAGCCAATGGAAGAAGACTTTGCTGACGCCGCAGTAATGATTACCGCGCTTGATAGTACACGAGCTATCATGAAGCGATTACTAGAGCTCAAACCTCGGCGAATAGTAAGTCCTTTGCCAATAATTTGATAGCGCAATATCCTAAAAAGTATGGCCTCATTATGAGGTGTGTTATTAATCATAACAAATGTCGAAATAACATACTCTGCTGTCCATTTTTAGCGCAAGATACGCTAATAAATCAGTTTAATTCTAAAGTATGATTTATTTCGCCGTAGATAAAGTTATCACCTAAATTTTGAATTTGTATATGATTTCCAGAAATTTATTTATCTTGGAAAGTATAAATAAAAAAGTGATCCTTATTTGTAGCATCTCAAATTGAACAGACGAGTTGTTTCCTGATCATTGTAGTTGGCTAAATCAAATCTGATAGAACCCTATTTGACTGAATTCCGACCTGCTTTAGAAGAGATAAATAGTTTGAAGTTTTTTTTTAAGCGTAAGCGAGATACTGCGAATATTAGCTATGTTAGCTTAAGCGTTCATTCTAGGCAGAGCATTACTAGAGAATTTAATGCTCAGTTAATTCGTTTCCTGACGAGCCTTGAGTATCAGCCAGTGGTTTCTCTTGGCATCAGTTTGTAGTATTGGTTTAGCATCCCCAGCTTAGCTCTGTTGCTGGTATTTTGAACGTGAACTCAAAAATATGGCCAGCAAATCAGTCTTCGTCTCAGGTAATTTTTACTCTTTGCATCCCGGCCATGTGAGACTATTGCGATTCGCGGCCGAATGCGGAGATACGCTTATTGTCGGCGTTTACAATAATCGTCCTT
>CAYGTX010000277.1:0-2009 GCA_964352935.1 uncultured Rickettsiales bacterium
CACATAGTGAACGCGTAAATTTTCAAGTGCTTCGAGCGATGAGGTTTCTTCAATCGCTTTTAATGCTTCTTCTTGGAGTGCTGTAAGTGATGTCATAAAGCGACTTCATCCCAGTTTGAATTTTAACGAAAATATAAATATAGAGATAGAATTTATAGCAAATAAAAAAGGCGACACAAGAAATCTTGCGCCGCCTTCAATATTTTTTTATGAGCGCTAAATTACGCAGCTTTTTTATTATTTAAAGCAGCTTTTGCTTGTTCCACAACTTTAGAAAATGCAGCTGGCTCGCGGAATGCAAGATCAGCCAATACTTTTCTATCAAGTTCGATACCAGCAAGTTTGGTAGCACCAATGAATTGTGAGTAGGTTAAACCATGCTCACGCGCTGCAGCGTTAATACGCTGAATCCATAGGCTACGGAAATTACGCTTTTTATTTTTACGATCACGATATTGATATTGTAGAGCCTTTTCTACTTTCTCAACCGCAACGCGGAAGCAGGAATTATTACGGCCGCGAAAGCCTTTTGCTGCTTTTAATACTTTTTTATGACGTTTTTTATTAACGGTACCTTTTACTGCACGTGTCATATTCTTATCTCCCTTTCATTAACCGTTTAGGAATTGTTTGACGATACGCGCATCTGCATCACAAAGGATGGTGGTGCCGCGTTGGTTACGAATAACTTTTTTAGAACGCTTACGCATACCGTGCTGTTTACCAGCTTGGTTTGCACGAACTTTACCTGAAGCGGTAAGGGAAAAGCGCTTTTTAGCGCCACTTTTACTTTTCATTTTTGGCATTTTGCTACCCAAGATTAAAAGGTTGTTACGTGTAAATATATGCGAAAATCCGCTATATTTTAAACCGCATAGGCATGCCTTTAGCCCAGCAATTTATCTCATTAGAGGGCAGTGTTTATAGCGAGCTATTCCACTAATAGCAAGTCTTTTATAGTATAAAGCACAAATTGATGATGCAATACTTGTGTGTTGGCTGGTTTACTTGTATGTAAGTGCTGAAAAATACTTATATATAGATGCAGATAATACTATGTCAGACTTAAGCCATATCCGAAATTTTGCTATCATTGCTCATATTGACCATGGTAAATCCACCTTGGCTGATCGCCTTATTCAAGAATGCGAAGGGTTAACTGAGCGTGAAATGTCAGCGCAAGTGCTTGATAGTATGGATATCGAGCGCGAACGTGGTATCACGATTAAGGCGCAAACCGTCAGGCTTGATTATAAAGCAAATGATGGCAAAACCTATATTCTAAATTTAATGGATACACCGGGACATGTAGACTTTGCCTATGAGGTGAGTCGTTCGCTTGCTGCCTGTGAAGGATCACTATTAGTAGTGGATTCAAGCCAAGGGGTAGAGGCACAAACGCTTGCAAATGTCTATCAAGCAATTGATAACGACCATGAAATTATTCCTGTACTCAATAAAATTGATTTACCAGCAGCCGAGCCAGAACGTGTAAAACAACAAATTGAAGATGTGATTGGGCTAGATACATCAGGTGCGATTGAGGCTTCTGCTAAAACGGGGCAAGGTATTCGTGATATTTTAGAGTCATTAGTCAATGTGTTGCCAGCGCCAAAAGGTGATGTGGATGCGCCACTTAAAGCACTGTTAGTTGATAGTTGGTATGATCCGTATTTAGGCGTCGTAATTTTGATTCGTGTGATTGATGGTGTCATTCGAAAAGGTCAGAAAATTAAAATGATGCGTTTAGGCTCGCTCTATCAAGTGGATAGTGTGGGATATTTTACGCCTAAGAAAGTATATAAAGATGAGCTGAGAGCAGGCGAGATGGGTTTCTTTACCGCCTCAATTAAGCAAGTATCTGACTGTAAGGTGGGTGATACAATCACCGATGAAAAAGCACCGTGTGCAGAAAAGTTGCCGGGCTTTAAGCCTAACTTACCAGTTGTATTTTGTGGGTTATTCCCTGTTGATGCATCGGACTTTGATCATTTGCGTGATTCATTAGG
>CAYGTX010000278.1:0-2004 GCA_964352935.1 uncultured Rickettsiales bacterium
TCGCCCTTGCCTTAGCCTCCACTATTGAGATAACACTGAATATATCCTTGTGCTCTAATACACGATTTAATCGAATTGCTATATCAAAAAGAGCACTTAAATTTTTTTGTTCTTGAAGTGATGTACTTCCTAAATTTGCAGACTCTCTAAGTTCTATTTCAAGTTTTAAAGTAAGCATGTAAAGCTTACTAAACTGTTGCAATATTAATTCTTCTATGGGCATTTTTCTTAAATCTCTTTATTATAAGTTAATAGATTTATATTAATAAGTTGAGTTGGTTATAGAATTCAGATGAGTAAGCAAATAGTAAACGAGCTTAAGTTTACAGTGAGCCACTCTTGCTATAACTCTAAAAAACTCGTGCCACTGAGGGTAGTGGCTTATTATTTGGCGTTCTAGTGGATGCAAGGCTTCCAAGTGAGCTACGTGAGTCGTCGCTGTAGTCTTCGTGGGAGCATGGCACTATTGATCCAAGCGCTTCAAGTTTTTCTTCAGCAGATATATCACTAGTTTCATGCTCTTTAAGAGAAGCTTTTTTAGCTTCTTCTTTTGTCTCTTGGTACCTGCTTGGAGGTGTCACATTTTCACCTGAATTATGGGCTATAAATTTTTGTATTAAATCTTCAAGCTCATCTTCAAGCCCACCACCTTCAGCCAAAAGTTTATATACATCATCCATGTTACTTAATTTTCTTGCTGCTCCTGTAAGTGCAGCTTCTAGCGAATCTCGTGGTGGTTTAGGCAGATTCATCTTTGGTACAGAAGGTGGAGCTGTGCGCTTATCTATCCTACGCTCAAGTCCTTCCATTCCTTCCATAGCTTCTCTATATTCAGCCCAAAGTGTACCAACAGCTTGAGGGTCTTTTGCAAAATCATCTAACAATCGATTGAGTGTTTCAGAAGGAGTTTCAACGCGGTAAGGAAATAAGCCAAACATTCTTCGAACACTTTTAGGATTAGCAAGGCTTTCTGCTAGTTTAGCCTCTAATAGTTCAGATACTTGGACTAAATACAATGTTGGATTAATTCCTGTATATGTACGCGTTAATCCGTCGTACATATGTTTGATTTTTTGAATTATCTCTCCTTCGTGTTCTAAGTCGAATGCATTACTATATTTTTGATACTCAATAATAGAGTTCTTGAAGAGTTTTCTAATCGATAATTCAACAGCGTCATTAGTTCTTTCGCTAAAAGCAGCTGCATATTTACTCAAAGTCTCTCCTAAGCTTTTGGATACTATGCCTTCTTGGCAAGCCATCTTAAGAACCTCAAGAAGATCTTTTGTTTGTGTGCCACCACTAAAGAGGTCACTATTTATTGCTTCTTCGATCTGCCACAGAATTACAGGTAAAACTTCACTATTTGCGACTAAAGTGCCAGAGCTTTTTTGTACTCTGTCATAAACAACTAGAAAATCTAAAAATTGTTGAGTCGGATTTTCATACGAAACTTTATCAAATATAAATTTGTCAGTTAAATGCTTCAGTAATATTGTTGTATCTTTTCCCATTTCTTCTCTCCTTGTATTTAAAAACATGTGTCATTTGTTTGCGACTGATTTCATTAAAGCAAATGAATGCTACAGAAATGTTACAGTTGACTGCCAACTGCGTTGCTAGTTGCGTAATGATTCTTGCATGCTTTGCAATAAGGCTTGTAATGCTTATTGAGTAAGGGTTTTAGGCTTGCTCATGTTGGAAGCTTCTGTACTTGCAAGGTTTTGTTAGATTAAGCATATTGTTTTAAATACATCAAAATATTACAAATCCAGCCATTGCATTATTAAACTTGCGATCGTGTATTAGGTGATGTCAGATTAATGCAAACTTTTGCTAGTATGAAATTTTTGCATTGCTGAAGCTTTAGTCGCACGAGTGCCCCGCAAACTGCGGATAGTACAAAATGCTTAGATTGTTATCAGTACAGATAAGGAAGTCTGGTGGAAATTGATCCTGCTACATTTTACTGGAGAGTATGCTAAGACTCTTTTTTCAAGAAGA
>CAYGTX010000279.1:0-1994 GCA_964352935.1 uncultured Rickettsiales bacterium
AGGTATAACCGGCCGTGGGTTCAAACCTTCCTTCAGGAGGCGGTTTATTTGGGTCATTAAATTCAATCTTGAGCGCATTAAATTTTCCGCGGCATAGCTGTAGCCAAGGATCAAATAATCGGTTGTACGCTAGGCCATCAACGACATCTGTATGATCAAGAAGGCGAGAGACAAACATGACATCCACAGGAACTTGCCCGTCAATTGCACTTTTTTGCCAATCTTCTATAGCAACACGGTCTATTTCCAATCCATTCCACTTCAAGCTCAAATCAGAATAGGCGTTGTTTTTAATCTCGTCAGTTGAAGTCGGCTGATTTGGATCTTTTGCGGCACGCGTAAAATGATGCATGCGCCTAACAAGAGGCCAAAGCTTTAAATCACCAAATTTCAGTTTGTTGACGTCAACAGCAGCTTCAACCGCGACCAAATCGTCAGTAATTTTTTTGATCGTGCTTTGCGCTATCATAAAATTGAAACCACTATACACTCATGGCATGTAGCATGTTGTCCAATCCTTGACGAGCATGTCAAAGCTAGTCGGCCAACTGAGTCGCTCAATCAAGAATTACACCAGCACTTCTTACTACGTGTTTAGTTGCATGCGCTTCACCCCGCTCAAATTCGCGGTTAATGAATAAAGGCCCACCTGCTCGATCTAAATAATCAGTCTTAATTCGCTCCATAATTGATGGACCCAATAAATCCGATAGTGAATGAAAAACTTCATCACGGCTGGCAGTGCTTTTATTTACATCAATGTTTTCACCTTGCGAATATTTTATAAAGTCAGCACAAGCATCGATGGTTTCATCAGGTTCATCAAACGACCATAACCACCTAGCAAAACTGTTGTGATAATTGCTGCCTTTATCAACTGCAAAGCCCTGATGTCTCATAACCTTTTCAATATCTCGAGTTTCATGGGGCCATCTCAGGTTATTGATGATGTAATTGCACCTACTATTAAAACAGCAAAGTGTCATTGGGCCTCCATCTCCAATATTGAGGGACGCCAACTCATATAGGGCTGCTCGGAACGTCAGGTCTAAAACTGCCTCTCTACATAAATATACTCCTGGGATAGTATTATTCTGCATTTCCATAGCTATTTCGTAATCTGGCAGAAAGAAAACGAAATAGCCACTTTGCTGCATATAACGCGCTATTTTATTTAGAGTTCCTAAAGAGGTGTTGCGCTGCGGTAAATGCAAAGACCCCCTAGCGGTTATCGTTACAAACCTTTGATTCTGGCAAACACGGTCAACAAGCTGTTTTACAAGTTGGATAGCCCGCTCGGGTGGTCGAATACTAGGTGACTTAAAACCAAGATAAGCATTTAAAGTCGGCGTATTAATCTGAGGACAATCCGAAGATTTTTTTAATTCATAACCAAACGGGAAAACATTACCTGAAGCTTTGTCAAGGAATTCACTTGCCTCTTCCCTAGTGCTCAAAACAAAATGAGATCTATTAGACTGGAAGAGCCTTAGAGATGGAATCACAATACTCCAAAACCTCCAGCGCTTGATAGCGGCATCGTACCCATTAGTACGATTAAAACCGTCACTCAGCCCTGGCACAAAAATAGTGGAAGTATTGTCACAATCAGTCGTCTCAACACGAGCAATTTCCGCAGAAACAAACTGCATCAAAGCGTTGAAGGTTGTAGGAGCGTGATCTAAGTCATAAAAATGATACAAGGTGTCACTGGTCACTGCTTTAACAATCATCTACTTTTTCTTGATTAAAAAAATTATGCCGTCTTTTGAGATGAGACGTATATTTAGCAAATCGTTACTGAAGTACTTTGTCTTGTTGCATAGCTGTAGTTGTGTTGGTCACTGCTATTACTCAACTATATTATCAGCACCACATAGAATGGCTATAAATGTTTTAGGATGGTTAACTCATTTCTAATACTGTCCAATTTAGAACCATTACAAGAGATGATCTGCAGGTTGCGCCGACCAACCACTAATGATGTATGGAAT
>CAYGTX010000280.1:0-1991 GCA_964352935.1 uncultured Rickettsiales bacterium
CGCTCAACAAGATCACAAAGGACCGCTACTTGCCCACCGGCCCCGAACTCGCCCCCACCCCCGCACACGGTCATTCACGATCGCGTGCAAGGCAAAGTAGTTGTTCCTAATAAAGATTTAGACGATATGGTGCTTTTAAGAAGCGATGGCACACCTACTTATATGCTAGCAGTAGTAGTGGATGACCACGATATGGGTGTTACGCACATTATTAGAGGAGATGACCATTTAACCAATGCTTCTCGTCAGAAGCTACTTTTTGATGCAATGGAATGGGAAATTCCTGTTTTTGCGCATATTCCACTTATTCATGGCCCAGATGGCGCTAAACTTTCAAAACGCCATGGAGCGTTGGGTGTAGACGCATATCGTGAGATGGGCTATCTGCCAGAAGCAATGCGTAATTATTTATTGCGTTTAGGTTGGAGCCACGGAGATGACGAAATAATATCTACCGAACAAGCGATTGAATGGTTCAATTTAGAATCTATCGGCAAATCACCTGCGCGTTTTGATTTTAAGAAACTAGAAAATATCAACGGACACTACATCCGTGAATCAGATAATGCTAAACTACTTAGCGAAACAGAGAAGCTACTGGTTAAAAATACGGGCAGGGAGCTTTCGCCTGAAGTGAAGAACGCCATTCTTTCATTAATGGATGAACTTAAAGCGCGCGCTAAAACATTACCTGAGTTAGCAGCTAGTGCTTCATTCTTATTGCGTGAAAAAACCACTGAATTTACCGAAAAAGCAATCAAGCTACTTGATGATGAAGGAAAAGCATTGCTTTCACAACTCGTGACAGAACTTGAAAAGATTGATAACTTTACACATGATAACCTAGAGCTGGTCATGAAAAATTACTGTGAAAGTGAAGATTTAAAGCTAGGCAAAGTGATGGGTGTCATACGCGCAGCCATTACAGGCTCACACATATCACCAAGCATGTTTAAAGTGCTAGAAGCACTTGGCAAAGAAAATACCATTAACCGTTTAAACCACATTAAATAATATACTTTTACTATGGCAATATTAGAACTCGTAACCGCACCCGATCCACGCCTTGCTATTTGCTCGCAAGAAGTTGAAGAAGTCACCCCCAAAATCCAACAATTTATGGATGATATGGTGGAGACCATGTATGCGGAAGAAGGCATCGGCCTTTCTGCCGTGCAGGTTGGTAAACATTTACGTATATTAGTGATGGACATGCAAGAAAATGATGAAAAGAAACCTATCTACATGGTGAATCCAAAGATAATCAAAAGCTCAGATGACGAAAATATTTACGAGGAGGGGTGTTTATCATTCCCAGGTCAACGCGCAATGGTAACACGCCCAACCGAAGTTACTGTTGAATATTTAGATTATAACGGAAAAAAACAAACCATGGAATGTAGTGGCCTACTTGCCACCTGTGTTCAGCATGAACTTGACCATCTTAATGGCGTAGTATTCATCGATCATGTATCAAAGTTAAAACGTGAATTGATCTTACGTAAAGTGAAAAAAATTAAGAAGTTGCAGTCATAATGCGTATTGTATTTATGGGCACACCTGATTTTTCAGTCAGCGCCTTAAAAGCGCTAATGGATGCTGGTCATGAAATTATATGCTGTTACAGTCAGCCACCACGAAGAGCAGGCAGGGGAAAAAAAGAAACTCCAACACCTGTACATCAATTTGCAGCAAATCATCAGATTGAAGTAAGAACCCCAATAAGCTTAAAAAGCGAAGAAGAGCAATCATTGTTTCGTGCACTAAATGCTGATATTGCGGTAGTGGTTGCTTATGGTTTATTACTACCAAAGGCAATTTTAGAAGCACCCACCAATGGCTGTTTAAATATTCACGCCTCACTTTTGCCAAGATGGCGTGGCGCAGCACCCATTCAACGCGCCATTGAAGCAGGCGATAAACAAACAGGTGTTGCCATTATGCAATTGGATGAAGGGCTTGAGACCGTCGACGTGCTAGTGGCGGGAGGG
>CAYGTX010000281.1:0-1990 GCA_964352935.1 uncultured Rickettsiales bacterium
CCCCTCGCCCGAACCGACAAGTCTCAAATTGATTAACAAAACGGCCTTCGCCTAACACCAGATCAAAACAAGCTCCTTAAACACCTTATTACTACTTACAAACGCAATCCACACCACTTTGAACAGGGCCATCGCGCTCTTAAAACAGGCATGCGCCTTATAAGAAATTGGAAAGGTAAAACCTTTAGTGTCAACATCACTGAAAAAGGGTTTATCTATGATAAACACGAATATAACAGCCTATCAGCTATTGCTTCAGAAATCACAGGTTCACGCTGGAATGGGTGGGTATTCTTTGGATTAAAGAAACAGAAGGGTTGCGCATGACTACAACATTAAAATATTGTGCCATTTACACCCGAAAGTCATGTGAAGAAGGGTTAGAGCAGGAATATAATTCGCTGGATGCACAACGCGATGCTGGTGAAGCTTATATCAAAAGCCAGCAGCACGAGGGGTGGAGGCTGGTAGAAAAGCGATACGATGATGGTGGCTAGGCTATTCCGGTGGCAACACAGAACGCCCTGCTCTCAAGGCGCTTTTAGAAGATATCAAAGCGGGTAAAGTAAATGTGGTGGTTGTTTATAAAATAGACCGCCTCACACGCTCTTTAACCGACTTTTCAAAACTGGTTGAAGTATTCGATCAACACGAGGTAACGTTTGTAAGTGTCACACAGAGCTTTAACACAACTACCTCAATGGGACGCCTAACACTAAACGTGCTCCTATCATTCGCACAGTTTGAACGGGAGGTAACGGGTGAGCGCATACGAGACAAAATTGCCGCATCCAAAAAGAAAGGCATGTGGATGGGTGGATGCCCACCACTAGGGTATCAACTCATCGATAAGAAGCTGGTTCCAAATGTGAATGAAACGAAAGTCATTCAGTTTATTTTTGAGCAATACGCTGAGTGCCCATCAGTTAGAATATTAATAGAAAAGCTGATAGAAAAAGGTTACAGAACAGCTAGCCGCATATCTACAAATGGACGGATATATGGAAATAGACCACTAAGCCGCGGTCACCTTTATAGAATTCTTCAGAACCCTGTTTACACGGGCAAAATTAGCCATAAAGGAAGCGTATTTGATGGGCAGCATAAAGCAATTATCGATGATATGTTGTTTGATAAAGTGAAGAACTTAATGAAAGAAAACACCTCCAAAAGAGCTTTGTCTGAAAATTTAGAAAGTGGTTCGCTTTTGAAAGGCCTGCTCTATGACTGCGAGGGCACAATTTACAGCCCATCCTTCACAAGCAAAAAGAACAAGCGCTATTATTACTACATCAGTCAGAACTTGATTCAGTATCGCAACCACCCAAAAGGCGCCCTTGCCAGAATACCTGCTCATGAAATAGAAAAGGTCGTCATTCATGCTTTACAGGATTGGTGCAACTCATGTGAAAGCTGGCAAAAAATATTTCCAGCAGCTCCTGAAAAAGACCTGATATGGTTAAGCAATAACATGAATGCAACGAGCTATAATTTACTGCATTCGATTACAAATCAAATTTGCGTCCATAGCAATCACATTGAAATTAAACTAAATTCCCAAAAGCTTGTAGCCTATACTCTTTCGCAGAAAAACATGATGCTTTGCATCCCATCGCAAGCCGAAATAATTATTAGCGAGCACTTCCAAATTACAAAAGGAAGAGATGGTGCTATTTTAATTGAAAGTCAGCAGAAAACAAAAGATCCTCTTGACTTACCACCTGAAAGAATCAAACGTATAGTACGTGGAATAATTTGGCGAGATGAACATTTTAATGGCGCACCATTACAAAAGATCGCTACTACATACGGTCATGGTGAGAATTATGTAAATCGCTGCATTCAGGAAAGCTTCGAACTTCTCAATTTACCCAATTAATTTACCCACTTATGCACTTGAAAAACAAATGCATACGGTGTTGTCTTTTATATAAAAACTCAGAAATTTTCCCAGTAATTTCCCAGTTAACTGGGAAATTGATATGAAGAC
>CAYGTX010000282.1:0-1988 GCA_964352935.1 uncultured Rickettsiales bacterium
CTTCCATATGGTGGAACGTTCTTAGTGTTTACTGATTATTGTCGCCCAGCGATTCGCCTTTCTGCGTTGATGAAGTTGCGCGTAGCGTATGTGATGACGCATGATTCAATAGGATTGGGCGAAGATGGGCCTACCCACCAACCGATTGAGCATTTAACGTCATTGCGTGCGATTCCTAATTTGAATGTATTCCGCCCTGCGGATGCAATGGAAACGGCGGAATGTTGGGAGCTACCACTCAAAAGCGAATCAACCCCATCGGTGCTAGCGTTGACGCGCCAAGGCGTGCCGGCACTCCGCACAGAGTATGATGCAGAGAATCGCTGTGCGAAAGGTGCTTATGTGCTTCGTGGCGATGTAAGTGAGAAGCCGGATGTTACATTGATTGCAACAGGTTCTGAAGTGTCACTAGCTGTGGAAGTGGCAGAAGAGTTGCAAAAACAAGGCAAGAAAACATGGGTGATTTCGATGCCATGTAGTCGTTTGTTTGATGAGCAGCCGTCTGAATATCGTGCGGGCTTGTTATGTAATGATAGTTTAAAAGTGAGTATTGAAGCGGCATCTACCTATGGGTGGGAACGCTATACTGGCTTACACGGAATAAGAGTCGGCATTGATACATTTGGTGAGTCAGCGCCTGCTGATGAGCTTTATAAACATTTCGGGTTAACAAAAGACGCTATCTTGGCGAAAATTAAGCAGAAGCTGGAGAAGTAAGACAAATGACAATACGTGTTGCGATTAACGGATTGGGTAGAATTGGGCGTTGTATCGTTCGTGCTGCGCATGAGCTAAAAAAAGAAAATATTGAAATTGTAGCGGTGAATGGCCCTGCGGCAATAGATTCTCACGTACATTTATTGAAATATGACTCGGTACATGGTGTGTTTCCGCATGTGGAAAAAATTGATGAAAACACGATCAAGGTGGGTGAGCAAATCATCGCTGTGTCATGTGAGTATGATCCTGAGAAGCTTCCATGGAAAGAGCTAAACATTGACGTTGTGATGGAGTGCACAGGTAAGTTTAAAACCAAAAAAGATGCGTTAAAGCACATCACTGCGGGAGCAAAAAGGGTGATTATCTCAGCGCCGGGTGAGAACGTGGACGCAACAGTCGTTTATGGTGTAAATAACGAAGTGCTCAAAAAAGACCAACAGGTCATTTCTATTGGGTCATGTACTACCAATTGCTTGGCGCCTGTAGCAAAAGTGTTGCAAGATGGCATTGGTATTGAGCGCGGTTTTATGACAACGGTGCATGCTTATACAAATGACCAGAATTTAATGGACAATCGCCATGGCGACCTTCGTCGTGCTCGTGCAGCAGCGTTGTCGCTTATCCCTTCTTCCACGGGCGCGGCTAAGGCTATTGGTGTGGTGTTGCCAAAACTTGCAGGTAAGTTGGATGGAACAGCGATTCGTGTTCCTACACCGAATGTATCGTTTGTTGATTTAACATTTGATGCGTCTAAACCTACTAGCGTTAGTGAAATCAATACACTGATTGAAAAAGCCGCTAAAGGATCTATGAAAGGCGTGTTGGATATGGTGACAGAGCCGCTTGTTTCCATAGATTTTAACCACAACCCGCATAGTTCAAGCTTTGATGCATCGGGTACGAAAGTGGTGGATGGTACTTTTTGCCGCGTTGCCGCTTGGTATGATAATGAGTGGGGCTTTTCTGTTAGAATGCTAGATGTTGCTGAATATTGGAGTAATCTCTAATATTTTAACTGATATAATGGCGTGCTGCTAATTAGTTTTGCGCATAACCCTTACAGCTGTTGATAAGATGACACTCAGAACTTTAAAGAACCTTGATGTGAAAGGAAAAACGGTATTATGCCGTGTTGACCTGAATGTGCCAATTATTCAAGGTAAAGTAGAGGATGCCACGCGCATCACTAAAATCATTCCGACAATTGAAAATTTAACTAAGCGCGGTGCGCGTGTAGTGTTGCTTTCTCATTTTGGGCGGCCTAAGGG
>CAYGTX010000283.1:0-1987 GCA_964352935.1 uncultured Rickettsiales bacterium
AAACTGAAACTTTCGGGGGCCATATTTTTGCACATATTGCTGAGCCACATCATAACCCAGATGAACGATGTTTGCCTTCTGTGGTGATGGTGCCATTGCTAGCGGTGGATGCCCATGGGCATCGGCTGGGCTTTGGTGGGGGCTATTATGACCGCACATTGGCATGGCTTAAAGAGAAAAATCCAGATTTAGTGACAATTGGTATTGGCTATTGTTGGCAAAAGCAAGACCCACCATTGCCCATCGAAGCGCATGATATACCGCTTGATTATTTTTTGTGCGAAGAAGGCATGTCTGCGTTTTGACATTTTGTTCTAACGCGCTATAATCCGCCAGTAACCTAATCGATAGTGAAGGAAGTTTCAATGGCGGGCCATTCTAAATTTGCCAATATTAAGCATAGAAAAGAAGCGCAAGATTCTAAACGCGCAAAGTTATTTACCAAATTAGCGCGCGAAATTGTAGTGGCTGCTGGTACGGGTCAGCCAGACCCTAACTTTAATCCACGTCTTCGCAACTCGATTATTGCCGCAAAACGTGCAGGGCTTCCAAAAGACCGTATTGATACTTCCATTAAAAAAGGTTCAGGCGAACTAGAAGGCGAGAATTACGAAGAAATGACATATGAAGGCTATGCTTCGGGAGGTGTTCCGTTGATCGTTGAGGCGTTGACGGATAATCGCAATCGCTCGGCATCGGATATTCGCTCGGCTTTTTCTAAAGCGGGCGGCAATATGGGCGAATCGGGTAGCGTTAACTTTATGTTTAACCGCATTGGTTTGGTGGAATATCCTATAGATGTAGCCAGTGCTGAAGAAATGTTTGAAGCTGCTGTAGAAGCGGGTGCAGAAAATGCAGAAAGTGGTGATGAGTGGCACGAAATTACTTGCGCTCCAGACGAACTAAACACGGTGCGTGATGCACTGGTGGAAAAATATGGCGATCCAGAAACGGCACGTCTTGGTTGGCAGCCAAAAGACCCGCAACCGCTTGATCTTGACCAAGCAATATCGGTACTAAAACTGATTGATGCATTAGACGATTTAGACGATGTGCAGCGCGTGGAAGGTTCGTTTACCATTCCTGATGATGTTGCAGAGCAGTTGGAATAGTTGATATGACCATCATCCTTGGCGTTGATCCGGGTTTACAACATACTGGCTGGGGAGTGATTCAAAGCGTTGGCTCTAAGCTAAGATTTATTGGCTGTGGCACGATTCATAGCAATAGCAAATCTCCTATGGCGGAAAGACTAAGTTTATTGAGTGTAGGTTTAGCGCGAGTGATAGAAACCTATCAGCCTGAACAATTTGCCATCGAAGAAACCTTCGTGAATAAAAATGCGCAAAGCTCGCTCAAGCTTGGGCATGCAAGAGGTGCGTTGATTCTAACGGCTGGACAACATGGCTTGCCCGTCGCAGAATATGCTGCGCTTAAGGTAAAAAAAACCGTGACGGGCGTAGGGCGAGCAGAAAAATCACAAATCATTGCGATGCTCAAAATCTTGCTGCCACAAGCGCAGCCAGATAGCGAAGATGCCGCCGATGCACTGGCCGTAGCAATTTGCCACGCGCATAACTAAAGCCTTACTTTGCAACAGGTGTTTATTTTATTGTAGTGTGATAGTGATTTGAACTAAAGCCCTATCTGTTATTTAACGAGAAGCGCCAGCACTTTTACCAAGCAACTTATCTAACTCACCCTTTAGGTTGAGGGCGTTTAAATCATCAAAGCCACCAATATGCTTATCGTCTATAAAAATTTGTGGTACGGTGCGTTTGCCACCTGCTTTTTTGATCATAGCATCACGCAAATCGGCATCGGTTGAGACATCAATTTCTTTCCATTCTTGCCCTTTATTTTTAAGCAAAGATTTTGCGCGCACACAATATGGGCAGACTTGAGTGGTATAAATTTCGATGTTCGCCATGATTAAATATCCTTCATTTGCGTCTTGTTAATGCTTGCCCTATGATTGGCACAAAAT
>CAYGTX010000284.1:0-1985 GCA_964352935.1 uncultured Rickettsiales bacterium
TGCTTTAGGCGCTTGCTCTTTTGGCGCTTCATGTGCAGCGGCAGCAATGCTGCCAGAGGCAATTTTAAAGAAGCTTACAAGCTTTTCTAGCTGCTCTACTTGGTCAGACATGCTTCTTGCTGCTGCGGTGTTTTCTTCCACCAGTGCTGCATTTTGCTGCGTCGTATCATCCATCTGAGAAACCGCTGAGTTGATTTCATCAATACCGCGTGCTTGCTCATCACTTGCTACGCTGATTTCTGCAATAAGCTCTGCTGTTTTCTTGACGGATTCCACAATCTCTTTAAAGGTTTCACCTGATTGATTCACGTTTTTGAAGCCATTATCAATCAAATCAACACTAGCGGTGATAAGATCTTTAATCTCTTTGGAAGATTCCGCTGAACGCCCCGCTAGTGCTCTAACTTCAGATGCGACTACTGCGAAGCCTTTACCTGCTTCACCCGCACGTGCAGCTTCCACTGCAGCATTGAGTGCCAGCAAGTTTGTTTGGAAGGCAATATCATCAATCACACCAATAATATCCGCAATTTTTTGTGATGATTCTTGAATATCACCCATCGCCTTCACCGCGTCTGAAACCACTTGCGAGCCACCCTCGGCTATTTTGTTAGACTGGGTTGATATCTGGTTTACTTTCTTAGCATTTTCTGCGTTTTGACGAACAGTACTTGTCATTTCTTCCATTGAAGCTGCAGTTTCTTCAAGGGTTGAAGCCTGCTGCTCTGTACGGTGTGCCAAATCTTGGCTTCCTGATGAAATTTCGTTCGACGCATTATTCACCGACGCGGTGGATGATTGAATCTCACTCACCATGGTGTAAAGCTTCTCAATCGTATTGTTGAGTGACGTTTTAATTTCATCAAAAATACCGTTATAATCACCGGTCATTTTTTCAGTTAAATCACCCTCTGAAAGCTTACCAAGCATATGCTTCACTTCTGAAAGCCCTTTATCTGCTGTTTCACAGATTTGGTTCATACCTTTAGCTAACTCAAGCATAAAGCCTTGCTTACCTTCCACCGGCAAGCGGCTTGAAAAGTCACCCGATGCACACGCATCCACAATCGCTTCCACTTCTCTTTCAACGGCTCTTTCTTGCGTGATGTCTTTCCACTCATAGAACGTTGCAGAACGCTGACCTTCATTGTTCTTAATAGGCGTTACCTTTAACAACAACACGGCAGAACCATAATTAAGCACTGCTTCATGTGTTGTTTCTAAATCTTGCTGCATGGCTGATTGGTGTTCATTATCAATAATAAGTTTATCAATATGCAAACCAATTAATTGCTCAATATTTGCATTTGGCGCAGCACTCATGATATTTTCTTTCTGACCATTTAGCACCGCTTTTGCAGCAGGGTTATAGTAGTTAATAACATACTCTTTATCCGCAATCATTGCTCCGCTTTCCATCGAATCTAGCGCCGCTTTCACGCGGAGGGCATTTTGCCCTACATCGTTAATTTCCTTCAAACTTCGCGCAATATCACCCAGCTCATCGCCCGCTTCTAGTGATGGGATTTTAGCATCATTCCCTTGTGACATTTCAACCACCGAAGCAGCAAGCGCGGACACACGCATCGAAATTAAGCGAGCAACGAAAAAGGCAATAATCGCAATAATAATTTGCGTGATGAGCGTGACAATCACCATCTCTATTCGCATCTCATACACCGCAGCATCAGCTTCTTGCTCTTCTATCTGCGTCACGATGGCATAGTTCACGCCTTTAAACTGCATAGGCACTGCTGAAACAAACATCTCTTTGCCTGACTCATCATAGAAAACACCATTTGTTGCCTGCCCCTTTAGAGCAGATTCTACAGCAGTTTGCTTAACAGCCATTTTTAAGATGGTAGACTCTTCAATACCTCTCACTTGGTTACGCACCAAATGATCTTCACCCCCAAAGCACATCTTTCCGCTTTTGCCTAAACCTACCTCGGTACCCATAATGGGAGTGATGTCTGCAATCGGCA
>CAYGTX010000285.1:0-493 GCA_964352935.1 uncultured Rickettsiales bacterium
ACGGTTTTGCGGCTCACGTACACCATCTTCTGTCGAAATGAGAGGGGAGCTTTCACCTTTTGCATTGGTTTGAATGCGGCTTGAGCTAACACCTAAACGGCGCAATTCAGCTTTTACTGCTGTTGCTCTGCGATTGGATAATGCTTCGTTATAGCTGCTGTTACCAGCGCGGTCAGCGTGACCAGTGATAATAAATGTGCTGTTGTTTTTTGCATTATCAACTGAGCGCTCGATGATATCTTTCGCAGCAGATGAAAGCGTTGCAGAGTTAAAATCAAAAAACGCTAGGTAAGAACGCGATACTGCAGCAATTGATTTGCGGCGCTCGTTAACACTAGGTTGAACTTTACCACTGCATTCATCAGTTGCTGATTCCCATTTTGTACGCACGCAGTCACCATAAGTGCTTAGAACGCGGTCATTGTTGCGATCAACAGCTACATCTTGTGAACTAGCAAAGCCTGCTACTGGTGTTAAAAATGTTGCCGCTAAG
>CAYGTX010000285.1:503-1984 GCA_964352935.1 uncultured Rickettsiales bacterium
TTTTCTATTCATTGTTACCCCGAATGTGAAAAATTGAAATATGGAATCACCTTTCAGCAAGATTTCGTTTAGTCATCAAGTTGATTAAAACTTGTTACTTAACGTTCCCCCAAAAGAATTTATCAAAATAAGGGATATAATAGTTCAGCCTTGTTGTAAAGCATAGACTGGTTTATAAGTTGCGTGTGCGATCTTGTCTTTACAAATAGATAATTGCTTGCTATAGTGCGCGCCCTTTTATGATAGCGACTCCATGAGATGATGGTCCATGAAATTAATTGCAGGAAATAGTAATCCGGTTTTTGCCTCTAATGTGGGTGAGTCCCTTAATGTCGCACTTACTGAAGCGGTTATTAAGCGATTTGCAGACATGGAAGTGTTTGTGGAGATCCTTGAAAATATGCGTGGAGAGGATGTTTTTGTCATTCAATCTACCTGCTTTCCTGCAAATGATAACATTATGGAGTTGCTCGTTACGCTGGATGCATTAAAACGAGCGTCAGCAAAGCGTATTACTGCAGTGATTCCTTATTTTGGCTATGCAAGGCAAGATAGAAAGCCAGGGCCACGTACCCCAATATCAGCTAAGCTGGTGGCCGATATCGTCACCGCAGCTGGTGCTGATCGTGTCTTGACGATGGATTTGCATGCGGGTCAGATACAGGGTTTCTTTAATATTCCTGTAGATAATCTTTATGCCGCGCCAGTTTTTATTGAAGATATTGAAAAATCATTTGATACAAGCAAAGTAACGGTGGTGTCACCCGATGTTGGTGGTGTCATACGCGCACGTGCTATTGCTAAGCGGATCAATGCAGATTTAGCGATTGTAGATAAACGCCGAGAGAAGGCAGGTGTTTCTGAGGTGATGAATATTATTGGAGACATTGAAGGAAAAGATTGCATTATTGTGGATGATATTGTAGATTCCGCCGGCACTTTATGTAATGCAGCTGCCGCATTGATGGAAAAAGGTGCAGGAAGTGTGAGTGCATATATATCGCATGGAGTGCTTTCTGGTCAGGCAATTGAGCGTGTAAAAGCATCGGTTCTGAAGAATTTAGTGGTAACAGATAGTATTCCACTTCATCAAAGTGCAGACAGTGTGAAAAATATACGAGTGGTGTCAGTAGCACCACTTATGGCAGAAGCAATAAGACGCATTAGCGAAGAAACATCGGTTTCAAGCTTGTTTGTGTGAGAATTAAAATAACAAAGCAGAATGAGCCACTTTTAAAGTTATCCAAAGTGGTTTTTGATATTAGGGAGTAATAACATGGCTAATAAAACAGTAAAATTAGATGCAGAAGTTCGTGATGGTTCAGGCAAGGGCTTGGCTCGTGCGCTACGCAGAGAAGGCAAAGTGCCTGCTATCATTTATGGTGGTAAGGATGGTGAGCAATCTATTACATTAAATGCAAAAGAATTGACGCTTGAAGTAATTAAAGGCCACTTTTCATCAAAATTGGTTGATCTTAAAA
>CAYGTX010000286.1:0-1975 GCA_964352935.1 uncultured Rickettsiales bacterium
GTAAAATTTTATGTTTCTTGTTTTGTTTTTCTTTCTCGCGTTCACCTTTTCTCAAGGCAACAGCAAGACCAGTAACGGCAGCAGGCGTTACGCCCGCTATGCGTAAGGCCGCCCCTAGTGATAATGGCTGGGCATTCTTTAACTTTTGGCGCACTTCATTTGAAAGGCTGATGTTTGCTGAGTCATAGTCAAAATTACTGGGGATGCGCTTATCTTCTTCTTTCTTAAAGAGCAGAATGTCACCCGCTTGACGCTCTGTATAAGTGTGATAAAGTGCATCAATTTTTAACTGTTGCCAGATAGAATCAGGAATCTCATTAATCCAGTCCCATGCATTTGAAAGCTCGCACTTGGTCACATGTGGGTGGTTTAAGAGTGAAAAGCCACTGCGCCTAATGCCATCCATATTCAACTTAATGCCATTTTTGTTAGCTTCAGTTGGTGAAAGATTGGATTCAGTGAGCTTATTTTTCCATTTTTCTAGTGCTGAAATACGATCAGTAAATTTTGCAGCATGCTCATCTGATAGTAAGCCAAGTGCTATTGCTCTTGGTGAGAGGCGTGTATCAGCATTGTCAGCACGAATAGTAAGTCGATATTCTGCTCGTGAGGTAAACATACGATAAGGCTCGCTGGTACCAAGACGAACTAGGTCGTCAATCATCACGCCGATATAAGCATCCGTTCTATCTAATTTAAAAGCTTCATCATTGCCACTTGATTGGCGTGACGCATTGATTCCTGCTATAAGTCCCTGCCCTGCGGCCTCTTCATAGCCAGTTGTTCCGTTGATTTGTCCTGCCAAAAATAAGCCCTTCACCTTTTTTGTTTCTAAGGTTGGGTGTAGCTCTCTCGGGTCTACATAATCTTATTCAATCGCAGTGCCAGGACGAATCATGCGTGCATTCTCAAGGCCAGGTATGGTTTTAAGGATTTCTAGCTGAACTTCTTCAGGCAATGAGGTAGAGATGCCATTTGGATAGACGGTAATATCTTCCAGTCCTTCAGGCTCAAGGAAAATCTGATGACTTGCCTTCTCAGCAAAGCGTACAATTTTATCTTCGATCGATGGGCAGTAGCGTGGCCCTGTGCCACTGATCTGTCCTGAATACATGGCTGATTTGTGAATATTATCACGAATAACTTTATGCGTAGCTTCTGTCGTGCGCGTTAAATAGCAGTCAATTTGTGGCACCGTGACCTTTTCGGTCATGAATGAAAAAGGCGTTGGTTGCTCGTCACCTCTTTGCACTTCAAGATCAGTCCAATCTATAGTCGTTTTATCAAGTCGCGCAGGCGTGCCTGTTTTAAGCCTGCCAAGTGCAAAGCCTATTTTTTCTAAGCTTTCAGAGAGGCCAATAGATGGTGCTTCGCCCACTCTGCCTGCTGGTGTTTTTTGATCGCCAATGTGAATGAGCCCACGCAAAAATGTTCCGGTGGTAACGATGACCGTTGGCGATTTATAAGATGTGCCTGATTTGCCAGTAACACCCGTAATCTTATTACCATCCATTTCAAGGGCTTCGGCTGCGTCACAAATGATAGTTAGGTTTTCTTGTGCTTCCGTTAATTCTTGTGCTGCTTTTTTATAAAGCGAACGATCAGCTTGAGCGCGTGGCCCCCAAACTGCTGGGCCTTTACTTGCATTTAGCATTTTATAATGAATGCCAGCACGATCGATGATTTTACCCATTACGCCACCCATGGCGTCAATTTCTTTAACAAGCGTGCCTTTGGCTACGCCGCCAATGGCTGGGTTGCATGATAATTCGCCAATATTGTCGCGTTTTAGGGTGAGTAGCAATGTATTACTACCCATTCTTGCTGCTGCATGTGCGGCTTCTAAGCCAGCGTGACCGCCGCCTATAACAATAACGTCCCAGTGAGAAATAGTTGCATCAGACATAAAAGAAAGCCCTTATAAGATTAAATGTTTCACGTGAAACATCCTATCCACCCCCCATGAATGGGTCAT
>CAYGTX010000287.1:0-1906 GCA_964352935.1 uncultured Rickettsiales bacterium
ATACCTAACTTTACAGAATCAAATGTAGCTAAAATTTGTTGATTGCCTTCTTGTAGAATATTTACATCCGTAAGCTTAACAACAAATGTGTGATCATAACTATCCCAAGCAACTACCGCTTTGCTAATAGTTACATTGGTTTTATCAGATGCATTACTTAGTTCTTCTTCAACATATGTTTTGATCCAACTTAAAGAGCGAGGCTCGCTCATTACCCAAGCTAAACCACTCACAGCAAATAAGGTAGCTAGCAATAAGATAGCAATTAAAATTTTTATTCTGGTTGATATTAATCTTAATAACACAATATTTATAAACTCGTTACTTTTTGTTTTAGCTAAGCGCTACAACATGCTATTGGTATATATCGAATCTCGCTAAATTTAGTGATAATATAACTCAACGCATTATATGCATAACAATTATAAAAACCCATATGAATTTTCCCTCATTACAACAAATTGATACTCTGCATTTACCTCATGCCTCAAACCAAACTCAGGCTACTGATTTTTTAAACGAGTTCAAAGTAGCAGTTGATGGTTTAGATGAGGGGGAAAATAAAGCGTTTTTAAAGTCACTTTATAACAATGAAGAAAATGGCATTAGATTTTTAAACACTATTTTTGGCAACAGCCCTTACTTATCGAAAAGTATTTTAAAAGATGTAAATTTTATTGCTGATATTTTTCAGTGGGGATTTACAAGCTGCTGGAGAGATATTTACGATGCTTTAATTAATGATTGCGCTAACATCGATCAAATTGATGATTTAAAAAAACTACTTCGTGTCGCAAAACGAAAAGTAGCTTTACTGACTGCCATTGCAGATATTACTCAAAGGTGGGATTTAGAACACATTACTGAAACTCTCAGCCAATTCGCAGAAGTATCATTATCACAAGCGGTAGAGTTTTTATTAAGAAAATGCCACGAAAGAGGTGATATTGAGTTAGCGGACATTAAAAATCCAACCATAAACAGCGGACTGATTGTCTTAGCAATGGGTAAGCTAGGCGCGCTAGAACTTAATTATTCTAGTGATATTGATCTCATCATTTTTTACGATGATCACGTTAAATATACAGGACGAAAAACCCTTCAACATTGCTACATTAAACTCGTACGTGATTTAGTCTCTATTATGGATGAGCGTACTATTGATGGCTATGTATTTAGAATGGATTTGCGACTAAGACCTGATCCATCATCAACACCAGTTGCCATTTCCACCGATACCGCCATCGCTTACTATGAAAGCGTTGGGCAAAACTGGGAACGTGCTGCGATGATTAAAGCAAAGCCAATAGCGGGTGATATAAGTGCAGGAAGTCATTTTCTAAATGAATTAAAGCCCTATATTTGGCGTAAATATATGGATTTTGCGGGCATTCAAGATATCCACTCCATTAAGCGACAAATTTCAAGTAACAAAAAGCCGATTTCATCCGACTTACGAGGCTATAATATTAAGCTGGGTTATGGTGGTATTCGAGAAATTGAGTTTTATGCTCAAACCCAGCAATTAATCTGGGGAGGTCGCGAAAGCGAACTTAGAACAAAGTCTACTTGTTTAGCTCTTGAGGCACTTGCCGAAAGTGGTCGTATTGCAAACATAGCCGCAACTGAACTCATTGAAATTTATCGCTACTTAAGAAAGCTTGAACATCGCTTACAAATGGTTGCAGACATGCAAACGCACAGCTTACCAGATAATACAGAAGGCATGAAAGCGATTGCTATCTTTATGGGCTATAGTAATAGAGGAGAGTTCGAAGACGAGTTAAGACAAAAATTATTTTGTGTAAAAAAACATTACGCTGAACTTTTTGCAGCGGCCCCAACATTAGGACATGAAGGAAGCCTTGCTTTCACAGGTACTGACAGTGATCCACAACCGATGGAT
>CAYGTX010000288.1:0-1906 GCA_964352935.1 uncultured Rickettsiales bacterium
CTCAGCCTGATACCACCCGCGTTGGCATTATAAAGCTCGGCCGTTATGAATGCCCGATTCATCAAAATAGCCGGATTATCAGCTATTGGCCCCATCGAGGTGGCACCATCTTCCTTTAAAAAACCTTTCACCATTTTCGTAGCAATAGGACCATAAATACCCGGAGCAAAGATGCGGGTTTTTTTTCTATCTGAATCCTTCACCGTAGCTTGGGCAATCATATCATCAATTAAATGACCCTTTTGCGCTTGTGCTGCTTCTAAAACTTTAATATGTTCTGGGTCTTTATCAGTTTCCAATACTTCCACAAGTGCTTCTTGCCATACTTGCTTCAAACTGACGCCTTGCAAACCTTTTTCAGTTCCAATTACGGTTTCTTTACCGGCGAACAACAGTTTCTCGCACCCGTCAGTAAGTGCTTGATTAATTTCGGCAACCATTCGTTCTTTTAGCATATCTGTATTCAACAGTGCTTTCTGAAAGATAACCCCTTCGTGCTCATCTTCTTGCTTATCCCAGCAATCTGCAAAATCAACCACACTCAGACCATCTGTTGCACCTTGGCTACGTTGGCCATTAAAACCATCTTGCTCACGGTGAGAGTGACCATCCATAATGTCTCTAAATGTATTATTAGGACTGCCACCACATTGCGCAGTTACCGCCCCCAATACTTCGGCAAAATTACTTGCGCCTTCTAAATTGCTTATATTTCTAGCGAGTTTATCTGCGTTTTTCCTTGTTACATCTTGCTCTGCACCATCAAATAACGGAGAGTTAATTTCTTCCAGTGTTTCGCTCCAACCTTTAAGCAATTCTTCTTTTAACGCTTGCCAGACTTTGGGGTCTAGGACTGAATCTTCATCAATTCTTAGATCAGGACACAGCTCTTGCGCCATGCGCATCAATGCCTGCTCCACCTGTGGATCAGTCATACTTATAGTTGCAGGCTTGGCAACGGTGACCCCCTGTGCTTTTGCTTTAAACGCTTCTTTTACCACTTGCGCATTACCGCCACCCCCCAAGCGGTCTCTAAAACCCATTTTTAGCCGGATTGGTGGTGGTGCATCAAACAATATTCTGGCCATCTCGCCAAATTTCCTCAGTTCCAGCTCGGCCATTTCACCGGTAGTGCTGGTGTAAACAGATGGCACTCCACCACCTAACATTGTACCAAACATATCTCTGAAAATAGACATTTTAGCGCTTGTTACTTTCGACATAATTAAACTCCTTTTAAATCCTACGATGGTGCAGGCCAATTACCTATTGTATGCGAATGAAGTTGTAGAAGGTAAACCAGAATAACATCTCTGGTTATAAATTTCCTTTCACTCCTCGTCCCTAGTTCACAGTAATAAAGGATAATTCTTAATAAATAATTAAGCGGTATGATATTTTCCAAAAAACACTGAACCATCGCTTTTTAGGTTCGAGTTTTATGAACTGAAAAGCATGCTCATAGAAGATGCCCATAATTTTTAAGCGTAAAGAACAAAATATAATAATGTTTATAGAAGCAACAATTATGTTTGATGACTCACTCGGTAGTAAAAAGCTATTCTCAGTGGATAGAGTTATTGCCTAGAAACACCAAAGCCCGGCTTCAGCCGGGCTTTGCAGGTAATATTCTCATGCTGATGGAAAATCTCAGACTAAATGGCGGACAGGGAGTCCGTATTACACTAATCCACTAGCATTCGCATACATTCACAACACCCTTGTATTTACTTACTTATAGCTATATTATTGTTCACCAGCGAACGCTGATATTTTTATCTAACCGCGTTTTTAGTATGGGTCTAAGTATGGGTCTTGGCAATGGCAACAAGAGTGAATCGCCTTACGGCATTAGGTTCTGTTGAGAAATTATTTCAACCATTGCAGTGCAGCTACAAAATGCAGA
>CAYGTX010000289.1:0-1886 GCA_964352935.1 uncultured Rickettsiales bacterium
GAGTCAGTATCGACTTATCGTCATTATACCCTGAGTACACCAGGTAATCAGGCTGGGATTTTTGATAATACGGTTGAAGAAAATAAACTTTCAATGAAAGAAACAATCATTGGTGCTGCGGCTGCAAGACAAGCACTCACTAGTGGCATTGAATCAATGCAGCAAGCATCACCAGTGCAGCAAGTGCAGGAGATGTCTGTAAAACAAACGCTGGGACGTGGACTTGATGAGGTGATGCAAAAGGCACAAGAAGCTGCTGCTCAAACAACTGGTAGAGCCGCGA
Organism: uncultured Rickettsiales bacterium; assembly: GCA_964352935.1. Taxonomy (GTDB): domain Bacteria; phylum Pseudomonadota; class Alphaproteobacteria; order Rickettsiales; family CAYGPX01; genus CAYGPX01. The sequence continues at coordinate 284 of CAYGTX010000289.1, forward strand.
CACCTTATATGGATAATCTAGAACATGCCAAAGCAGCATTGGATGTGGCATGTGAAATAAAAAATACTCTAAAAGGTAGTAACGACTTTCTTGAACAAGGTGCTAAACGTGAAAATTTAGGTAATCTTGATCATGATGCAATAAGAGGTCTTGGGATGAATATCGCTGGTAAAGGAGTAGATAAAGGCCCAAGTAAATAAAAACCTCAAGGAGACTTCTAGTTCTTAGAAGTGAGGAAAATCAGGGAGATAGGGAGAAAGCTCTGTAGCAACTTACATGCTGCTATACGGCTTTTTCATAGATGACTGGGTAGTCATACATATTGCAGTGTAGGTTGCAAACCCCGCTTTACGCGTGCAATACGATGTAATGTCTAAATATACCAGATCTATTAATAAATCTTCATGGGAGTGAAGATAGTAAAGTTGAGTAAGAGGCCGGGAGCGGCGAACCATTTGTGCTACGTAAAGCATTAGGTTTGCCATTGTTAGATAGATAGAAACTTTTTTAAATAAAAGAGGCCTTTTATATGGTTAGTTTAGACTCAATGAAGAAATATTTTGGTATTTTACTTAATGAAGATGAAACAATTTCTTCAGAACATCCTTTTGCAGAGGATGATCGCCGATTCTTTTTATTCAAACGTGTACGTGGTGACTTTCATAAATTGCAAGCGCACATGGAATCACTTAGCCACTTATTGAAAAAATCGTGTCCTGAATATATAAAGCTAATGACTTCACTTAAAGGTCACTTTTCAGAGCTTTCACGCATAAGCGATGCAGATTTTGATTATTACTTAAGAACACTTGCTGTTGAGAAATGTATACATAGCAAATCTCATGGTGATGCAGATGTGCCTGATATGCTGAATAACCTAATGCAAGGTATGGTGCAGTTGTTTGTATCAGACGGTGATAAGGTGCATTCTTTAGTAGAAGATGCCTTAAAGAACCTGCATGAGAAATATAAGAAAAAATCATTCTTTGAGCCTAAAGCGAATAAGCTATTAAGAGAGGCGATTAAGGAGTCTGAGAGTATTTATGAGCAAATAGAACATGATTTGTTACTTGCTAAAGAGGGTATTATTGCAAAAGATAAGCGTATGCTTGAATTGCTACAAAAGCTAAAGATTGGTTTGGGCGATGCATTGCTTGAAGCAGCGATTGAGAATACCAATGTTCGTATGCCAGATAAAAACGTTGTTTCGTTCACTGAGGCACTAAAGCGAAATGCCGAAGACAAACAACGTAAGCTTGAAGCGCAAATGAAAGGTGCGCAAAACATTAGAGGAATCTAACTAGCCTAAGTCTATCTACTATCTTATCTAACATATATTTACTATCTAACACGCGGGGTGGAATGTCTGAAATAAGAGACATTGCACCCTTTGCGGTTCGTGATGCAGTGCTGCGAACTGATTTTCCATCTTTTTTGGCTAAAAGCTTTGCTTGCGTCGACCCTGCTACACCATTCTTGCATAATTGGCACTTAGAGGTGATTGCAGAACATTTAGAGCAAGCCATCAATGGGAACTATAAGCGTCTAATTATTAATATCCCTCCTAGAAACTTAAAATCCTTAACGGTAAGTGTGGCATGGC
>CAYGTX010000290.1:0-1853 GCA_964352935.1 uncultured Rickettsiales bacterium
CCATACATACAACAGTGGTTACGCCGCCCACAGCGGCTGATTTGCTGCCTGTTTGAATGGTCTCTTTATATTCTTGCCCCGGTTCACGAAAATGAACCTGAATGTCTAATAACCCTGGGCAAAGCACGTTGCCTTTGCAATCGACTACTTCAATGCCTTCTGGCACGCCATCGGCAAATAACCCTGCACCAAAATCAACAATCTTATTTTTTTCAGTAAGCAAAGCGCCTTTGGTATCAAGACAGATTCTGGATCAATTAAACGTGCGTTGATATAAGCAGTTTTCTTGCTTTTTGGGTACTTTGTTTCACTTGGAAGTGCAAATGTTTGAGTGAGTGTTTTTGTCATAGTCTCTTACTGCTTAGGAATTAAGAATTGTTTTCTGCCAATTTTTCTAATACGGCCTGGCGAACGGCGATGCCCATTTCAACTTGCTCTAAAATAACGCTGCGATGGATGTCGTCAGCAAGGTCGCTGTCAATTTCAACGCCACGATTGATAGGCCCTGGGTGCATGATGACCGCATCATCTTTGGCATAAGATAGTTTTTCAATATCCAGCCCGTAAAGATGAAAATATTCCCGCACAGATGGTACAAACGAGCCGTTCATACGTTCAAATTGCAAGCGAAGCATCATGATGACGTCGCAATCTTTCAAGCCTTCACGCATATTGTGGAACACTTTAGCGCCTAATGCTTCAGGGAACAGAGGCAATAAGGTGGGTGGCGCAATCACGCGCACTTCAGCACCCATGGTGTTGAGGAGTTTAATGTTAGAGCGCGCAACGCGGCTATGTTTAATATCACCACAAATAGCCACTTTAAGCCCTTTAATTTTGCCTTTCTTGCGGCGAATCGTCAGCGCATCTAAAAGCGCCTGTGTTGGATGTTCGTGGCAGCCATCACCGCCATTTATCACCGAACATTTCACTTTTTGTGAAAGCAAATGCACCGCGCCACTTTCATTATGGCGGACAGTAATAAAATCAGGATTCATCGCGTTTAGCGTCATGGCGGTATCAATCAAGGTTTCGCCTTTTTTGATAGCCGAGGAGTCTACACTCATATTAATCACGTCTGCACCTAGTCGTTTGCCCGCAAGTTCAAACGAGGTGCGTGTGCGTGTTGAATTCTCAAAAAAAAGATTAATCAGCGTTAAACCGCGCAGAAGCGGATGTTTTTTGTCTTTCTGGCGGTTAATGGCAACATGCTCGTCTGCCGCGTCTAAAAGCGCCGTAATATCATCGGCAGAAAGATCGCTAATGCTTAATAAATGTTTATGATGTTTTGAAAAACCTTGCGTCATTGATCACTCATTCCATTGTTATGCTAAGGCACTATAAACTAAATGGTTTTTAGATGCCAATAGATTTGTCTGACCTAAATTTCCATCAAAATGAAAATAATCTATTAACATTATGCATAATTTATGCTAAATTAATAAATACCAAGTAAAAACAGTGTGAATCAATTTAGATAACCTTTTGATATAAAGAAGTATATTCCTATGAGTGTACAAGTGGGAGCCTTACCTGCAATGCTAGACGACGATAAGTTGGTTGAGTTAACGCACCATCAACCTTCTGGTAAGCGCCAAGTTTTCTCTATGTTTACAGAAAATGCGCTAGAGTGCTTAAGTGCCATGGAAAAAGCATGCGCGAACGATGATGATGAGCTTTGGCTGATGGCGACAGGGCAGTTATCTTCACTTGCAGATGTAATTGGTGCGAGCAGTTTTGCATCTACAGTAACCAAAGCAAAAACGCTTGAAACGCATCTGGTTTCTGAAAAGAAAGAAAATATCACCAAAGTACGTCACGAATTTGAAAAGTTGCGTAACTTCCTTCGTACT
>CAYGTX010000291.1:0-1851 GCA_964352935.1 uncultured Rickettsiales bacterium
GATAAAAACCAAGACACCGGCAAAAAAGCCAACGGCAACATAAAACATCCAATTTTCCATGAAAACCCCTCACGCCTCTATAATATGTAAAGACATTCTACCATCAAATGGTATGTGGGTAAAAATTATTTTTATTTCTGAGTTCTTAAAGCATAAAAACAAATAGCAGCGGCGTTGGAAACATTCAGGCTTTCCATTTTCTCTTCCATCGGAATTTTGACGAGTATATCGCATGTTTCACGAGTTTTCTGGCGTAAGCCTTTGCCTTCAGCGCCCATCACCAATGCAACCGGCTGGCCATTTTTTAAAGGAAGTTCGCCCAGAGTAGCCTCTGATTCGCCTGCAAGCCCAACGCAGAGATAGCCCTGCTTTTTAAGTGTTTCAAGCGTGTTGGAAAGGTTTCCCACCTTTACTATCGGCACCATCTCTAGTGCGCCAGAGGCTGATTTTGCGAGTGTTGCTGTTTCATGTGGTGCATGACGAGCGGTGGTTAGTAGTGCGCCGATGCCAAAAGCTGCTGCAGAGCGAATAACCGCGCCAATGTTATGTGGATCCGTCACTTGATCCATCACCACAATGTTTTTGCCTATTGGTAAGGCATCTATTTCTAGCTGGGGCAGGGGGGCAACTTCTACTGCAATGCCTTGATGCACGGCATCTTTGGGTAAAAGTTGTGAAATAGTTTTAATTTCTACTTCTTCCACTTTTTTATGCTCCTGCAAGTCAGGCAGGTCGCGCAGCGCGTTACGTGTAACTAGAATGCGGAAATAATTACGCTGATGGTTGTTAATGGCTGCTAAGCATGCGTGTTTTCCCCATAGCCAATAGCGATCAGGTGCATCGGGACGTTGGAAAGGTTTCGGTTTTTTGGGGAATTTATTTTGCGACATTATTTCATCATAGCATTTAAGATTATCTGCTCTTGCTTATAGCAGAGTGAAAGCGGTGGCGCTAGGGCTTTATAGTAGGTGTGTGGTGATTGATGAAGTGAATAGAGGCTTGGAGCTTCATTATCAAGAAATGTTGAGAATAGTCATAATTGTGTAATATATCTATGCTCTAATCAGCATAAGGAAGGTGGCGCTTCTTAGTGATTGAAGAGAATGTATGAAACACGTTAAGTGGCGCGTTTTATAGATAAGTGGTGGTGGGGGTAGGATTCGAACCTACGAACGCTACGCGGGCAGATTTACAGTCTGCTGCCTTTAACCACTCGGCCACCCCACCAACAGAAACTGGAACGAATTTTTCCAGTTAGATGCAATTATCGTAATGCTTTTTTATAAAGGCTCTGAAAGTCACTTTTAAGAAAGCGGCGCCTCTTTTAATGGATTCATTTTGGGATGTCAACGAAAGATGCGGAATGTGTAATTTTTCTTTTAATTATAAGGTTTGATAAAACAATGTCTTGATTTCCTAATAAAAACACTCTATTGAAACTGACCTGTTGCTTTGTCGGTCTTTTTCTGGCAGAATGCAGCCCTTCGCAAACTGAGGGCACGTTAGCCCTTAAGTGTGAATTAGTCTTTTGTAATAGCGCATCGTTCTAATTACTCTTTTCTAATACACACGCGGGTGTAGCTCAATGGTAGAGCCCCAGCCTTCCAAGCTGGTCGTGAGGGTTCGATTCCCTTCACCCGCTCCAGAGCTTGTGAAGGTTGAGTGATGTTGGCCTAGTGTTTGGGCTCGTTTAGTAAGTGTCTATGCGGGTTTTAGCGTTTGGTGATATTTTAAATTTAAGAAACTTGCTGAAAAAGAGTTGAATAATAAAAAAGTTTGATATATAGTCCGCCCCCTCTCAAAAAAGGCAGAGATAGAAATTATGAGTACGCAAAGAATACTATTAAAATT
>CAYGTX010000292.1:0-1808 GCA_964352935.1 uncultured Rickettsiales bacterium
AATCGATGACATACTCAAGCAAGCATACGACCATGCTAAATTCGCCCCCACTTCTGCCAATTGCAGCCCTATGCGTATTGTTTTTGTAAAATCGGCTGAGGCTAAAGAAAAATTAAAACCATGCCTTGCTGAAGGCAATGTGGATAAAACCATGTCAGCGCCCGTCACAGCAATCATCGCGCAGGATATGGAGTTTTTTGAAGAGCTACCTACCCTTTTCCCTCAAACCGATGCTAGAAGCTGGTTTGTGGGCAAGGATGATTATATAAAATCAACCGCAGAACGCAACTCAACCCTACAAGGTGCTTATTTCACCATTGCCGCTCGCGCACTTGGCTTAGATTGTGGTCCAATGTCTGGGTTTGACGCAAACAAATTAGATGAAACCTTTTTTAAAGGCACAAGCTACAAATCAAACTTTTTAATTAACCTAGGTTACGGCGATAAAGCACAGCTTCATCCACGTAATCCGCGCCTAGAGTTTGATGAAACCTGTAAAATTGCTTAATAAACAATTACTCTAATAATAAAAAAGAGGGAGTAGTTTACGCTTCCTCTTTTTTATTAAAGTCACTCCTTGCGAGAACGCTTACGACCTTTGCGTTTTAGAGCAGTTTGGAATTTTCCAATTTTCTTCTTATCAATCTTCTCTTTTTCAACAATCACATGCCCGTATGAACGTTCAAGATGATAGTTAAACTCGGCACCAAACACCAAGATAATCGCCGAGATATAGAAAAACAGCAATGTAGCGATGGTTCCACCAAGTGAACCATAAATTAAATGCACCTGCTCAAAATGCCTTAAATAGGCTGAAAGCAGCATCCCTGAACCAATCCACAACAACACTACCAACGTAGCACCAGGTGCAGCGCGCTGCCAGCGTTGCTTTATGTTAGGAATCACCACATAAAGTGTTGTTACCACCAAAAAGAGTAAGAGTGTTGTCACACCATAACGCATAGAGCTCCACAATGGGTGATCAAACACCCCTTCTAAGGCTAGCCAATGTTCCATTGAATCCCAAATAATTGGCACGACAACCAGCGCAACCATTGCAAGCACTGTGGCAAGGGTGAGCATTAAAAATTGTGCAATACTTAAAAGTCTACGCCAGATATAGGCAGGTGGTGTATCCACACGATAAGCGCGATTTAAAATGGTACGAAGCCCTTCAACGGCAGAAGATGCCGTCCAAACCGCACCTAAAATAGCGAAGGTTAAAAGCCCTTGCGGTGGGCCTGAGATAATTTCAGCCAGTCTTGGCTCTAACGCTGAGCGTATATCTTCAGGAATAATCGCATTTTGCATAATCAGCCCAACAAAGCGAACACCCAGCTCAGACTGACCAATAAAACCAACAAATGCTAATAAGAAAACTAAAAAAGGAAACAGAGATAGTAATGCAAGAAAGGATAGATAGCCAGCATGCTCGATACCATCATGGGTTACGACTGTATCATTTAGCGCCTTGCCTAAGCATTTTCTAAAACGTTGAAAACCATTCATGCGTTTTATTTCCCATTACATCAATCTCCATACGAGCTTATAAAAGCAATCTATGGCGAATACAAGTAAACTTTCCCAACACAATAATATGCAGCGTCATTATGACAGAAAAGCCTTAAATTAGCAAAAATGCTTTCGGTTCACATCATCACTCAATAATCTTACCGCCAAAATTTATTACTCCAGACAGACAAACACCACCTTTTACCATAGCCTTTTACGCAGCTTTTCACTATAGTGTTGGATTCCTGATAACCATTGATGCATCAAACGCAACTATGAACGGAGTCTTTAAATGA
>CAYGTX010000293.1:0-1783 GCA_964352935.1 uncultured Rickettsiales bacterium
CATTTTGATGCGGTTGCAGGGCATTTGGCCGCCGCCATGGCTGAGCTAAAAGTAGAAAAACCTCTCATTGATGAAGCCATTAGCATTGTTGCTTCTACCCGTGACGATGTGCTCAATCGCTAACATTAGGTTAGTCGCAGGCACAGGGGGGAGAAGCCTATGGGAAATGGTCAAAAAAAATTACGTTTATTTTTCATTCTCAGCATCGTTTTTATGCTGGTTATTTCGGCTACCAGTTTTGCTGCGATACGCTACTTTATCAGTAATCAAGAAGGCATTGCGACGGTTATTAATATGAGTGGTCGTCAGCGTATGCTTTCGCAGCGCATTGCCTTGCTTTCCGATCAGCTGTTGACGCAAAAAGATGCAGTAGAACGTAAAAAGATCAGTGAAAGCCTGAATAAAACGCTCATGCAAATGGAAGAGGAACATGAAATTCTTGTGCATGAAAATGCCTCAAGCAAACTAAAACACTACCATATGTCTGCTGAATTGAAGAAAATTTACTTTTCTGCTCCACTAAATCTAAATGAACAGGTGGACGATTTTATTCTTCATGCCAAGGAGTTTCTAAAGCAATCGGATGCGCCAGAAAAAGCAGTTTCTCATTTAAACGCTATTTTAGCAGCGAGTAATGCACCACTGCTATACGCACTTGATGCTGCCGTCATGCAGTATGAGAAAGACAGCAAGCACCGCCTCGCACTTGCAAAATTATACACGGTATTTGCACTTATCTTTTTGGTATGCGCATTTATTGTTGCCTTAATTTTTATTTTCAAACCCTTGATGGCTTCCATTTCTTTGCAGGTGAGTTTGATTGATCTGCTCAAGAAAGTAGCACTTATTGCTAATGAATCTAATTCTATAGAAGAATCTTTGAGGCGAGCGATTGAAGAGGTCTGTAAATTTACCGGCTGGTCGATAGGCCACGCCTATCTCTATAACGAAGAGCAAGATGAGTTGGTTCCTGTTAAGGATGCGTGGTATTTAAAATATCCCGATCAATTTGTCTCCTTCAAAGAAACGACAGATAGTCTCTGTATCAGCCCCGGTAAAGGTTTAATTGGAGGGGTGTATATCAGTGGTGAAGCAAATTGGGTGGATAATGTTTCAGAAGATAGTAGCTATATACGTTATCACGAAGCAAAAGAATGTGGCGTAAAAGCCGGTTTTGCATTCCCCATTATGGTAAGAAATAAAGTGGTAGGGGTGATGGAGTTTTACTCTCGCCTTCCAAGAGAGTTGGATAAACCGCTATTAAAAACGATGAAAAATATCGGCTCGCAAATGGGGCGGGTTGTCGAGCGAATTGAAGCTGAGCGTAAATTCACACTTCTGGAAACCGTCATTCAGAGCGCTAATGACGGTATGATTATCACCAAAGCAGGCCCTCTTTCTCAAGCTGAAAATGGCCCTGAAATTATCTATGTGAACAATGCCATTACGCAAATTAGCGGCTATACGCGTGAAGAGCTTATTGGAAAAACGCCTAGAATTTTACAAGGCGAGAAGACCGATTTGCGCACTCTTAAAGCATTACGAAAAACCATTGAATCAGGTAAACCATATCGTGGGGAGATTCTAAATTATAAAAAAGATGGAACGCCATATTGGCTCAGCATTAGCATTGTGCCAATAGCTGATAAGTCTGGGAATCTAACCCATTTTGCTGCCATTGAGCGCGATATTACCGAGCGAAAAGAGTCAGAAAAGAAGCTAAATGACACGCTTAAAAAACTCAAACGCATGAATTTGGTATCGCAAGCAACCTCGCTTGAGC
>CAYGTX010000294.1:0-1777 GCA_964352935.1 uncultured Rickettsiales bacterium
CATCTGCTAGAAGGCGGGGGTGATTTGCGCGTGATTCAGGAGCTCTTAGGTCATGCCGACCTATCCACCACGGAGCGCTACACAAAGATTGATAGCAAACGCTTGATGGAAGTCTATGAAAAGACGCATCCTAGAAGTTGAGGGGCTTTTATTTTGCCTCCTAAAAAATTCCTAACGTTATTAAGAAAAGAAAAGGCGACTCAAAAAGCCGCCTTTCTCGTGTATTTTAATTTGGAAGCGAACGCTTACATATGAATCGGCTTGCCGTAAGTTGCCATTGCCGCTTCTTTGATGGCTTCATTCAAATCTGGATGCGAGTGACAAATACGCGCAATATCTTCAGATGACGCTTTGTAAGCCATAGCAACTGCTGCTTCACCAATCAATGTGCCTGCATCCGCACCCACAATATGCACACCTAGCACTTGGTCTGTCTTCTTATCGGCTAAGATTTTTACAAAGCCATCGGTATCATCATTCGCACGCGCACGGCTATTGGCTAAGAATGGGAATTTACCGCTATTATACGCCACGCCCGCTTCTTTTAGCTGCTCTTCGGTTTTACCAATCATCGCCACTTCTGGGTGAGTGTAAACCACGCTTGGAAGCAAATCATAATCTACATGGCCTGCTTGACCGGCCATAATCTCAACCGCAGCTACGCCATCTTCTTCCGCTTTGTGCGCAAGCATTGGGCCTTTAATCACATCGCCAATGGCATAAATGCCATCCACATTGGTTTTAAAGTGAGCATCTACTTCAATACGTCCGCGATCATCGGTTTTAATGCCCGCTTCTTTGACGCCCAATTTTTCTGTAAATGCACGACGACCAATTGCCACGAGCACTTTATCTGCCTTGATTGATTCAGCCTTACCACCTTTTGCAGGCTCAACAGTCAGCTCAACGCCGCCTTTTTTAGCTTCTGCTTTGGTCACTTTTGCGCCAAGCTTGAAGGTGATGCCTTGCTTTTCCATCAATTTTTGGAATTGCTTTGACACTTCGCCATCCATTGGAGGCAATACTTTATCTAAATATTCAATCACAGTGACTTTAGAACCTAAACGACGCCATACTGAACCTAGCTCTAGCCCAATCACACCCGCACCAATGACGACCAATTCTTTTGGCGCTTCGGTTAAATGGATAGCATGATCTGAAGTGATGATGTTTTTACCATCAACTTCAACACCCGGAAGTGGCATCACTTCTGAGCCTGTCGCAATAAGAATATTCTTAGTTTTTACTGGCTGTTTGTTGCCCTTCGCATCAATCACTGCAACGTGACCTTTACTCACGATGGTTGCGGTGCCTTTGAAATAAGTCACTTTATTTTTAGCAAAAAGACCTTCAATCCCTTTGGTTAGACCTTCAACAATGCCATCTTTATGCTTTTGCATGGTTTTAATATCAACCGAAATGCCTTTCGCTTTAATACCACGCTTTTCAAAGCCATGCTGTGCTTCTTCAAACATATGCGAATCATTTAATAATGCTTTTGAAGGGATGCATCCGACATTCAAACAAGTGCCGCCTAGTGCTCCACGCTTCTCAACGCATGCTACTTTCATACCAAGTTGAGATGCTTTAATTGCAGCCACATAACCACCAGGGCCACCACCAATTACTACTAGGTCAAACGATTGTTCTGACATTTTCTTCTCCTTGAATTTTTGTACTTGCTCCTGTTCGGTTTACTAACCTCACAATGAGCCTAAGCCCTTCGGGCACTAAAGAAGCAAGTTTTCCTAAACTTGTTTTCTTCAACTTATTCTAA
>CAYGTX010000295.1:0-1772 GCA_964352935.1 uncultured Rickettsiales bacterium
TTGCATTCTGTGCTACTGCGATTAGGCAAGGAACACCGCCACCTTTTTGGTATTCACCACGAACGGTATGACCAGGGCCTTTTGGCGCTGTCATAAATACGTCTAAATCAGCGCGAGGCTTGATAAATTCAAAATGTACGTTAAAACCGTGTGCAAATGCAAGCGCGGCACCTTGTTTGATGCTGCCTTCAACTTGCTGGTAAAGTTCTGCTTGGTTTTCATCAGGAACGAGGAACATTACAATGTCAGCATCTTTCACTGCTTCGCTAGCTTCTGCTACATTGAAGCCATCTTTCTTCGCTTGTGCAACGCTTTTTGAAGAAGAGCGAAGACCAATCACCACATTTGCAGCGCCGCTATCTTTAAGGTTTTGTGCGTGTGCGTGACCTTGGCTTCCATAGCCAAGAATAGCGATTTTCTTATCTTTAATTAAGCTAAAATCAGCATCTTTATCGTAGTAAACGGTAATTGCCATGTTCTTTTTTCCTTACGTTTAGTCAAAATTTTGTTGCGCGACTATAGGCGCTGATGCGCTAAAGTTCAAGCAAAACTTGCTTTCTAGCGTTTAATTACGTGTTTTATTTTGTTTGAGATATGTGGTAAGATAGATGCTGTAACTTTTTTTAAGGAATAAATAATGAGCACAAAGGGCTTTACGCTATTAGAGCTTTCAATCGTGATAGTTATCATTGGTTTGATTGTAGCGGGTATTTCTGCAGGGCAGAGTTTGGTTAAGCAGGCAACACTAAGAAGTATCGCAGTTGATGCAGGAAAGTTTACTGTCGCTAATAATAGCTTTTTACTGCAATATGACGCTTATCCTGGTGATATGGTAAATGCGCATGATTACTGGGCGAATTGTAGCTCTGGTGCTACTGAAGCTGAGTGCAATGGCAACGGAGATAAGCAGATAAAAACTGGCTCAGCGGAGGCTGACCATGAAAGTATTCGTTATTGGCAGCACCTCATGCTAGCAGGAGTTATTGAAGGAGTGTATACTGGTGTTGCTACTGCTGCGCTGCAAGAAATGACACCAGGAGTAAATATTCCACGGGTCAGTCACGGTAGTAATTCGGGATTCTTTGCATTTTATTTCGATGGTTATGCAGGCCACTATTTCACTGCTGGTGAGTTTGATGCAGGCTTTGCACCTAATAACCCTTTTCTAATACCATCGGAAGCTAGCAATCTCGATGTGAAAAATGATGATGGTAGTCCAACGGTTGGATCAGTGCGCGCAAGCAATGCTGTTGGTGTTAGTAATTGCCTTTCTGGATCAGACTATGATCTAGCACAAACTTCACGTCAATGTTTGATATCGTTTCGTTTCTGAGTTTGCTACTCCGCCAAAATACCCTCAGCGCCGCGTGCAAGTGCTGTCACGCCAGTACGCGCGCATTCAATGATGCCATAGGCGCTCATTGCTTCTTCAAATTCATGCAATTTGCTTGGAATATCGCTCAGCTCAAACATGAACGAGCTATCGGTAGTATCCACTTCCAGCGCGCCAAAATTATCAGCCAGATGTAAGATTTCTTCACGTTTTTTGCCTTTGGCTTTCACTTTAATAAGCAGCAAGCCGCGCTGAACAAAAGGCCCTTCGGTGGTGAGATCACGCACTTGGTGAACGGGAACAATGCGCTCAAGCAGCGTGATAATATGCTTAATCACATGCTCTGGCGCTTGGGTGGTGACAGTGATGCGCGAAAGTTTACGCTTTGCATCCACTTCTGCCACGGTGAGGCTTTGAATATTATAGCCACGCCCAGAAA
>CAYGTX010000296.1:0-1765 GCA_964352935.1 uncultured Rickettsiales bacterium
ATATCAATCGCATAACGAGCCTATTTACCTCCTGCAGGTCTGCCTCCTCCTCTGGTTGGAATTACTGCTATGTTTTCAGGGAATGTGTAAGGGCGGTGATTAGATGTTGTCATCACCATGTGCATGAATGGTTTTTTCTGCTCATAAGAAGCATCCGCCACCTTAATTACCTTAGTAAATAAATCTTCGTCACTCACACCCCATGCATTGGCAAAGTGCTGCTCGGCACTCTCAAAATCGTTTCTATCAACAATATCAAAGCCATTATGACTAAAGAAATAATTCATATTATCGAAATAACCGTAGCCACCATAAATAAAACGAGTGTCATAGCCTTTATCTTTAAACACATAGCCGATAGAGGCTAGCTCTTCATTGCCCTTCTTTTTTATAATGGAGCGACCGGCAGAAGGTGGTACTGAAAGTGAAATTGCTTCAAGACCGCGCACGGTTCTTGTGCCTGTTGCGTAGGTTTTTTCAAAAAAGATAGCGCTATCGGCGAGCCTATCTAAATTAGGGGTTATTTTTTCTTCATTCCCAAAGTGCTCCATATATTCGGCACTCATGCTTTCCATCACTACAATAATCACGTTTTTTTTCTTTTCAGTGACTTGAGACGGCACAAATCGCGTAATGTCATCTGCATCGTTACCGATAAAATATTGCCCCAATTCATTTTCTTCTAATAATGTTCTAATCGGTGGAAGCTCGGCCTCGCCATAGCCAGAAAGATAAAATTTTTCATATGAAATTTCATTATTAAAGAAGGCTGAAAAAAGACTGTAAACACCATTCTTTGTAATTTCATTTGCATAGTTATTTGTAGTTACTTCAGCTTTATTTAAATCCATAAAGAAGAAAAAACTCAGCGGCACCAGCAAATATGCTATCGCATAGGCAAGGCGAACACGAAACGGCATAATGCGGCCGGCCAACCTTGGAAGAAGCATATGCTTAGTAACATAATATGTTACTAAAGCGGTCAGTGCCACGGCTATTAATATGCTCACCACATGATAAGACTGCCAAATATTTTCCAGCACTTCCTGCGTGTAGACCAAGTAATCCACCGCTATAAAATTAAACCTAACACTAAACTCATCCCAAAACACCCACTCGGCAACCACGTCAAATAACAAGAGATAGAGTAGCGCAAAATATATTACACTGGTAATAACAACATCAATCTTCTTCAGATGCAGGCTACTTGGCAGTATTGCCACATAAAAGACATAGGCAATCATAAAGTAAGAAAATGTTGCGGCATCATAAACCAATCCGACAGCAAGCATTTCCAAAAACTCAGCTAGTGAAAGACTAATTTCATTGTACTCCCATACCAAGAGCGATACCCTTAGAAACATCTGAATTACAACAAAAATGAGTGCTAAAGCGCCTACCCTTTTAGCAAAATAACTGTTATGCGCTAAAATCCTTTCCACAAGGCCTCCTTCTAATTTTTAGTAAAGCTAAGGCAAGAATACACCCAGCTTTAATAAAGTCTTACAGCTACGCTACTCATACAGAAAAACTGCCGCAATCACAAGGCGACATATTCAGGTGCAAAAACCCTTGCGTTTTCATTAAAACCGCTCTATAAGGCTTTCCCTTGTAAGTTTTTGGAGTAGTTAAGGCTAAAGGCATGCCTTCACTATTCCAGTATGTGTTAAGGCACGTAAATTAAGTAAATAACCTCCTTATATATAGGTAGCGAAATGCCAAAAATGAAGACCAAAAGCGGCGCTAAAAAGCGCTTCTCCCTTAC
>CAYGTX010000297.1:0-1740 GCA_964352935.1 uncultured Rickettsiales bacterium
ATTTGCGCAAAAACTTTGCATGCGAGCTGCCATAGCTGGCATCACCAATCAGCGGATGCCCTAGATGTGTCATATGCACACGAATTTGGTGTGTACGACCAGTTTCCAACTCACATTCCACTAAGCATGCTAGGTCTTTAAAGCGCTGCACTACTTTATAATGGGTGGTCGCGGTTTTACCGCCTTCTTTCACGGCTGCCATTTTCTTTCTGTCGCGATGGCTGCGCCCTATATTGGCATCAATCCAGCCCACCCGCACATTAGGCACTCCCCAACATACTGCAAGATAGGTACGCTTTAAGGTTCGCTCTGCCAGTTGCTCTGCCAAATGACGATGCGCTATATCATGTTTAGCAACTACCAGTAATCCGCTGGTATCTTTATCGATACGATGCACAATCCCCGGACGTTCCACCCCACCAATGCCCGAAAGCGAATCGCCGCAATAGGCCAGCAATGCATTGACCAATGTATCTTGATGATTGCCAGCACCAGGGTGCACCGTAAGCCCTGCTTGTTTGTTTATCACCAACATAACATCATCTTCATAGATGATGTTGAGTGGGATGTCGGTTGCTTCCATATGGCTGGGTTCAGCTTGTGGAATGGTAATGCAATATTGCTCATCTGGTTTGACACGATAGGTTGCATCTTTTATGGTGCTGCCTTGAAGCGACACACAGCCCGTTTCTACCAATTGACGCAAGCGCGTGCGTGAAAAGTCTGGCAACAATAGTGCCAGCGCTTTATCGAGGCGTTCTTTCTTAAATTGTGCAGGAATGGTGACCGTGTGATCCATAATTTTACATATTGCGGTTATGATGACAGATGAAACTCCAACACTCAGCCCTTCGCTTAGAATACTAAAATTTTTAGTATTGGCCATGGGTGTCACCATGATCTTTGGATTCATCTTTTTATTAAGCATGATTTATCGCACGATAGGTGCAGAAAAGCAAGATAGCTGTGTCGATGCTACCATAGAAATTCCTGCAAATACGAGCGTGATAAACATCGCACCTGCCGCTAAAAAAGATGAAATCTCACTTTTATTGCAAGATAATGACGGCAAACAGAGCATTCTCATCACCAATAGTTGTGATGGCAGTATTTTAAGAACCCATCAAATAAAATTGCCTCAGCAGTAATTAGATAAGCATGAGCTGTTGCAATTACCTACAACTTATGGCACTTACTATGGGGTGAGTTTTAGGAAAGAGATCAAGTTATGAATGAACAAGCCATTGGTGAAATTCTTGCTGCAAAGCGTAAAGAGCTAAAGCTCAAGCTAAAAAAAGCCTCGAGCGACCTTAAGATAAAACAAGAATATTTAGAAGCCCTTGAAGAAGGCAACCTCTCTGAGATTTCACAACATGTCTATGCAACTGGATATGTGAAGAGCTATGCTAAATGGCTGGGCATGTCGCAGGAAGAAATTACGGCGATGATAAAAAGCGGTTCACCCGTAGATGCCAATGTTGAAGAACTTCCCCCTCACCACAAAAAACCTATTACAAAAGCCAGCAGTGCAATTACAGGCACACACAAAGTTGGATTTGGGATGTTATTTTCGTTTTTAACCCCGTCTAGCTTCAGCTCTTCGCGCCAAAAAACACCTGACTTAAAGATTTTAGCAGTGAGTACACGCACGATTTTGCTAGCACTTATCCTTGCTGGTGCTACCTACGGCATTTCGCAATAAGTCGATAAAAATGCTCCCGAATTAGTACCACAAAGCAT
>CAYGTX010000298.1:0-1700 GCA_964352935.1 uncultured Rickettsiales bacterium
CTGTTATTCCTACTACTTTTACTTTACGTTTTCATCCCGCCCCTTATGGAAAGCTAAACCCATATTTTGGTGGTGGTGTTGCATATATTTTAAGTTTTAATGACTTTGTTGGTGCGGAAATTGAAAATGGAAGTGGACTCGTTGTACAAGCTGGCGTGGATTACTGGATTGATAATCAGTTCCTTTTGAATTTTGATATTAAACAAATCACTGCTGAATTTGATGTGGATTACACCAACTCATTTAATGGCACGCCCGTTAGCGCGACTTATACATATGACCCACTTTTAATTTCAGCTGGAGTGGGGCTACGGTTCTAATGCAAAAAACAGTACTTCTTTTTATCCTTTCCTTTAGTCTTATGGCATGTTCTGCAGATACGTTTTGGAATAGCACTTCAAAAACAAAGAGTTTCTTTTCGGATAATCTTATTTTCATTGAACCTGTGAACGAGTTTAGAAATAAGAAACCTCTAACTGCGAATAATTATACCATTCAAATAGCTAAGCAGAAAAAACAACAAATTTCATATGACCCTTACTACCCCATGACTAAGCCTTGGAATGAAAAGCCCGAAGCTACTCATCTATTCCCTGAAACTCGTTAGATTTTCCAAATTCACTACATTCAGTTCGTCGCCACGATTTTCGTGCAGAAATCGCTCTGTTTAACTCGGTGATACTCAACTCATCATGCAGAGAGCTCTTTTTTCTTTGTGCATTTGAATACTCACTTTCAGCCGCTAAGCTATACCACATATATGCCATTGCTTTATCTTGTGGAATCAAAAATGGCTTTAAGTCATAAGCTGAAAGCGAGAATGACACACCGGCTTGATGAATCTCTGCCAAGCGATATTGCGCTTGAGGCAAGCCGTCTTTGGCTGCTTCACATATAAGCATGTAACCTCGCGCATTATCTTGATGCGTTTTTGCGCCACAACATAGACGCGTTCCTAGCTCATATTTTGCATGACTGTCGTCTTGCTGAACTAGGAGTGATAACTGACTATTTGGAAAACTGTGATAAGGTAATATATTGGATTTACTTGGCGATGACTGCACATTGCACGAGACAATCACAAGCATAAAGAAGCTATAGGTGAAGAAGCGTTTGATTATCATTCACACATACTAAAACAGGCACTGCAAAAATGCTAGTGCCTGTTTTAAATTATTATTCTTAAGCGATAAAAATTAAGCCGCTTGCTTCTTTGAAAGCACTTCTAATGCATCAATAATTTTATCCGCCATTTCTGTTGTACCCACTTTAGTCGCACCATCTTGCATAATATCTGCAGTACGCACACCAGAAGCCAACACATCTTTAATAGCATTTTCTAGCAAGTCAGCTTCTTTACCCATATCAAAGCTATAGCGAAGCATCATGCTTAGGCTAAGAATAGTTGCAATTGGGTTTGCAATATTTTGACCAGCAATATCAGGCGCTGAACCATGTACTGGCTCATAAAGACCAGGAGTACCAGGGTTACCAAGAGATGCTGAAGGAAGCATACCGAGTGAACCAGTCAACATCGCTGCACAGTCTGAAAGAATATCACCAAACATATTGGTGGTGACCATGACATCAAACTGCTTTGGATTACGCACAAGCTGCATGGCTGCATTATCAACATACATATGAGAAAGCTCGGTGCTTGCATATTCTTCATCATGAATTTTCTGCACTTCTTCACGCCA
>CAYGTX010000299.1:0-1691 GCA_964352935.1 uncultured Rickettsiales bacterium
CGACCAGGTCGTGTATCGTAATACCTGATCGTAGTGCTTTGAAGAAACTGTATTCCTGAAGATAAACCTGGGACCATGGTACTGAAACGTATCTGTAGTTCCGCATGTAGGTCTTTAAGATATTATTGATGGATTCAGACTGGTTGTTGTGCACACCTTCTTTGGTGACCCATCTGTCCCTAGCCCATTTGTATCTTTTTCCAGCTGAAGTGCTTTTCTTGTTGTGATTTACCTGTCTGGCATTTGCATACGGTAACCACTTAAAACCTTCATCTGTGAAGATCGGAGCATCCGGAGCTATTACGTTGTTGAATACCGGATAGAGTGTATCCATTCTCTGGTCTGGTATGCTATCTATAATTACCGGACCTCCTTTCCAGCGGGAGATTACATTGGCTAATATACCTCTTTGGTGACCACCAACTTTTGGTGACATGTAAATACTGGCTGTTTGACCTGTTGAACGGTATCTGGCCCTGTATTTATTGGTTCTTTGGGACATAGAATACAAACTGACTGTATCAGCATGCACTACTTTGCGGTCTTTTAATTCTTCTGAAAGGTTACCCTTTGGTAGTCTGTACCCCTTGTATTCTTTATCAAGTTCCCGGTACACTATAGTCCGGACTTTATCCATCTGCTGACAGCACAGTAGCTGAACTCTACGCTTTAACTTTAAAGCAGTAGGATATGATATATGCCATCTACGAACTAATTCTGATGCGGTAACCGGCATCGGGAACCTTATGAACTGTTCATATATCAATGCACCAAAATATCCCCGGTCTATCTTTAAGTGTGCCAAAGGTGTATTGGTGTAGCGGGAACCTTGCCATAAACACTTCGGGCACCTACCCAAGTTTGGTCTGGTGCTTATTCTACTGGTGCATACAGTATTACACTTCTTACATTTCAGTGGGTATAATGTATCAAGTATTTCATCCGCAAATTTCTGGTACCAATCCATACCGAATATATTATTACTATGCTTATGTCTAGTATTGTGACAATAGTTAAGGAGAGCGATAAATAAAGCCTAGAGTACTGTCCCGTCAGGGATGGTCGTGTCTTTTTCAATTACGATAAGACCATCTCTGATATAAATTCCGCTGCCCTCGGGTGGGTCATAATTCTGTAATCTTTTCTTATTCTCTAATCTGACTTTTTTACCAATTCTTGCATTTTTATCAATAATCGCATTGCGAATTATGCTGCCCTCGCCAATACCAAGCGGAATTTCTTCAGATTTTTTCCTGGGGTTATGTGTTTCATAAAAATCGGCGCCCAGCATTACAACATTCTGCAAGGTCACATTGGTCTGGATTACCGAGCGTAAACCAACAACACTATTGTGAATATGACCACCCTTGACCATTGCTCCATCTGCGATGAGTGCGCGGTCTAGGTCTGCCCCGTCGATAAATGCCGGGGGTAAAAAGCGGGGATTCGTGTACAGAGGTGCTTCGGGTAAATATACAACAAAGCGTGGATTTTCACCCAAGAGATCAAGGTTTGCCTGATGAAATGAAGAAATTGTCCCGATATCTTCCCAGTATCCATCATGTAAATATGGCGCAACTTCCCGTTCACTTATGATTCTGGGTATGATATTTTTACCGAAATCTGGCGAATCATCTCGATTCAATTCCCGTACCAGAGCGTCTTTTTGGAACATATAGATTCCCATTGAA
>CAYGTX010000300.1:0-1672 GCA_964352935.1 uncultured Rickettsiales bacterium
ACGTTAGTGGCACGGGTGAGTTGACGGTGTTTTGTGCCACCATCATTGGCGCAGGTTTGGGGTTCTTATGGTTTAATGCGCCACCTGCAAAAGTATTTATGGGAGATACAGGAAGTTTAGCATTTGGTGGCTCTTTAGGTGCTGTGAGCGTGATAACCAAGCATGAAATAGTATTGGCTATTGTGGGTGGCTTGTTTGTAATCGAAGCGGTTTCGGTTATTATTCAGGTTTATTACTTTAAGCTGACGGGTAAACGTTTCTTTGGAATGGCGCCTGTGCATCATCATTTTGAAAAGAAAGGCTGGTCTGAATCTACCATTGTGATTCGTTTTTGGATTATCGCAATAATCTTTGCGCTGATTGGACTATCTACACTGAAGTTAAGGTAGTTGAGCTATGGTGATAAAGATTGTTGCACTTAAAGGCAAGAAAGTAGCGGTTGTTGGTTTGGGTAAATCAGGCAGTAGTGTGCTTAAAGCTTTAAAAGAAAGCGATGCCATTGTATATGCGTGGGATGATGGCGAAGCGGGAAGAGATGCTGTTGCTAGTGAGATTACACCTCCACATGTGATGATTGAGCCTGAAAAATTCCCTTGGAATGAGATTGAATGTTTGGTGCTAGCGGCGGGGATTCCTTTAACGCATCCTGTGCCACATCGCGTGGTTGGGTTGGCTAAAGCGGCGCATTGTCCTATTATTTGTGATGTTGAATTGCTCTACCTTGCAAAGCCTGAATGCACATTTATTGGCATTACGGGTACAAATGGTAAATCTACCACCACCACGTTGATACAACATATTTTAAAATCAACAGGGCGTGAAAGTGATGTGGGTGGAAATCTAGGTTTTGCTGCACTTTCGCTGCAATCACTTTCATCTGAAGGAACTTATGTGATTGAAATGTCTTCTTATCAATTGGATTTGGTGGATAAAACACATTTTAATAGTTCGGTATGGCTCAATATTACCCCAGACCATTTAGATAGGCATGGCGATATTGAAGGTTATGTGAAAGCCAAGAAGCATATTTTTAATTATCAGAACAAACATGATACGGTTGCCATTGGTGTGGATGATGATTATTCACGAAATGTTTATGAAACACTCTTGAAAGAGGGGAAGGTGGGGCATGTTGTGCCTGTTTCATGTAAGCAAGTGGTTAAAGCGGGTGTGAGTGTGGTTGCTGGTGTGATGATTGATGATTCTGGTGAAGAGAAGAGAGAATTTTTGCTAGGTGATTTGCCGTATTTGCCGGGGAATCATAATGCGCAGAATATTGCTGCAGCTTATGTTGCTTGCCGAAGTGTTGGCGTGGAGGCAGAAAAAATTATTGCAGCGGTGCAATCGTTTAAAGGCTTGCGTCATCGCATTCAAATGGTACGTGAAAAGGGCGGTGTAAAATTTGTGAATGATAGCAAAGCCACCAATGCAGATGCTGCTGAAAAGGCATTGCTTGCGTATGATGATGTGTATTGGATTTTGGGCGGTAAAGCTAAAGATGGTGGTATTGAAGCATTAAAGCCATATTTCAAGAAGGTTAAGAAAGCGTATTTAATCGGTGAATGCGAACCAGAATTTGCCAAGACATTAGAGGGCAGGGCAGAATATATCTGCTGTGAAACATTAGCAAATGCAACAAAGTTGGCAGCAAAAGATGCGTTAGATGCTGGCA
>CAYGTX010000301.1:0-1648 GCA_964352935.1 uncultured Rickettsiales bacterium
AAGGGCCGCAACATCAACGAGATTGTTGTTGGAGATATTTAAACAGGTTAGTGGAGATAATGCCTCTAACGAATCAGCAAGAACCAATAAAACCGTAAGAGCAGAGTTATCTTATTATTTTATCAACGTGCCCTTGGGGCTCCTTGCACTGAGGGCTGCCTGCCAAAGATGTACCAAACAAGCCGCTCACTTCGGAGTGGGGTTAGCTACCGATCAAATGACTGCCCTGTATCGCTATTTTATTATTTGATCAGTGACCTAATGGATTCGTTATGAGCTTCGCTTTGAGTTATGAAGATTGATGGTTGTCTGCGCAAGTTTCATATTTTTCTGAGCGAACTCGTATGACTTGGCATCTGATGCTTTCACTTTCTTAAATTCTGATATCGCCAGCCTGTACTGGCCAAGATCAAAATATGAATTACCAAGGTTGTAAATTAATGCATTTATTCCTTCGTATTCTTTACCCGCAAGATTTTTAGCCTTTATAAAATAATATTTTGCCATCTTGGCATTTCTTAACTCCGAATAACAATTTCCAATAGCTCTTAGCGCATCAACATCAAACCTCCAATGACGATATGAGTTTTTGAAAGCCAAGAGCGCTTCTTCGTATCGTTTTTCTTTGTAGTAAGCAACGCCTACAAGGTACCAGGCATGATTTAAATCCTCCTTGTATGGCTTCACAATCCTATTTGAATGCTGGTTTAGTAATGCACCCAAAACCTTGCGAGTTTTTCCTTGCTGCATCATTTTTTGCAAGATTTCAAAAGTCATACTTTTCTCTCAATTAAGCCTTTGAGCTAGAAATAACAGTCATTACCAGTATCAAAGATAGGCTGTCCTGTCCTATCGTGTACACCATCCCCATCACAGTCTATTTCAGCACATCCAATTTTTTGGGGTGTTAACGCAAACCCAAGCGCTCCAATCACTCTACCTAGCAATCCAGGAAGGACGAATCCAGCACCTTTTCTGCCTCTTATGCCGCGATTCCCTTTTGGTCTCGTTGAATGTTCTTCATCTATTCCTCTATTTCGCTCACGAAACCCACCCTTAGATCTTTTTCTATGTTCTGGTGTAGCTTTATTAGGATTAGGACCCTTTGTGTATTTTTTTGGAAACAGCCCGCCATCATCAAAGTAGCGACTAGGGCTATTATGGGAGTAAGTATACAAATGGTTCAACGCTGCGTGGCCTATATTCATTTCACTGAACAAAAAAAGTTCAGATATAGAATCAGTATAAACCAACCCAATAGGATCACTCTCAACATACCTCCCCAAACTCGGATCATAATCCCTAAAATAGTTATAGTGTAACCCAGTCTCCCCATCGGCATACTGCCCTAGGAAGCGAATATTATTCTCAACAATATTCACCGTTTCCTCAACCTCACCAAACGGCTCATAGCTCCCTGACCAAACCACAGCCTGGGCACTATCAGTAATCTTCTGCGGGGTGGCCAAATGATCCGTGTGTACAAAGTAGACTGCTTCATCCTGAGTGCCAGTATCATCCACAAGCGCCACCTGCACTCCGTTCACATAAATGTATTCTCGCAGCGTCATGCCTGTGGCCGCGTCGATCTCCGCAATCACCTGACCAGCTTGATCATAAATAAAATGAATGGTTCCCGCTGTGCCAC
>CAYGTX010000302.1:0-1639 GCA_964352935.1 uncultured Rickettsiales bacterium
GTTCCAAGGAGAAAACTACCAAGCAATGGCTCTGCCTTTTTGCGCCCTCGTACTGTACGACGCGCACCAGATACAGCACAACATGATCCCAATAAAATAGAATCTAATCCTTACAACAACACCCAAATTCCTAAGGTAAGCGGGCCTTCAGCAGCAACGCAATTACTAATAGAAAGAAGCCAACTAATAAGTCACTGCCGTCAGAGATTTGATAAGTTGGCATCTCTTATGGACTCACTTATAAATCCCACGCCATATAACCAAGACAATGCAGAAAACAGCATTGCAGCATATGCACATAAAAATCTAAAAAATCAAAATCCTGAAACTAACTTGCAAGAACTGACGGAAATATTTAACAAAACACTCCGTAGCGTTCAGGGAAAATCTGAAATGCTTACTCCTGAACAAATGATAGCCACCACTAATATGCTTCTAGGAATAATGGCCAGAGATGATTTTAAGGCATTACTTGCAAGCATTCCAGACCCTGATTGCCGTAATAAGCCTGAGAATATTCAGACAGCCTTATCACTTTATTTATCAGGCGCTAATTTAGTTAAAAACCAGGAACAGTATAAAAACTACAATTCTCTTCAAGAACAGTTTAATCACTTACTAACATCTGATAAGTATCTGGCATCACCAATATTATCAAACAGATATGCAACATTAGTAAGTCGAGAAGCGTCGGATAGATTACGCGTTATATAACTAAAGTGGCTTTCAAATAATTAAAAAAGGTCGGAAAGATTATTCTCTCCGACCTTTTTTTGTAATTATACCAATAAGCTGTAGGGCAAAACAAAAGACTTTAACTTGCCTTCTTCTGGAACTTGCCCGCTTCAACATCAGCACGAACAGCCTCAGCGGCCTTCACCATTGCAACTAGCGCAGACTCAACCTCTTTCCAACCTCTTGTTTTAAGGCCACAATCAGGATTCACCCATAATTGCTCAGGAGTCAGGTTTTTAAGTGCTAAACGCAACAACTCTTCCATTTCACTTTGTGCAGGCACGCGCGGACTATGAATATCATAAACACCGGGCCCAATTTCATTTGGATATTTGAAGCTGGCAAACGCTTCGAGCAATTCCATTTGCGAGCGTGAAGTCTCAATAGAAATCACATCCGCATCCATGCTACCTATAGATTGGATAATATCGTTAAATTCAGAATAACACATATGTGTATGAATTTGCGTACCATCCTGTACACCGGCCGCACTTAATTTAAAAGATTCAACAGCCCAATCAAGATATTGTTTCCACTGGCTTCTTCTAAGAGGAAGACCCTCACGCAAAGCCGCTTCATCAATCTGGATAATCTTAATTCCGGCTGCTTCCAAATCTACAACTTCATCACGAATTGCAAGCGCAATTTGCTTACAGGTCTCCGAGCGCGGTTGATCATCACGTACAAAGCTCCATTGTAATATAGTAACAGGGCCGGTTAACATACCCTTCATATAGCGGTCAGTCTGGCTTTGCGCATATTTACTCCACTCAACAGTCATCGGCTTCGGACGAGCAACATCACCAAAAATAATTGGCGGCTTCACGCAACGAGAACCATAACTCTGCACCCAACCAAACTGGCTGAACACAAAGCCAGAAAGCTGTTCACCAAAATATTCCAC
>CAYGTX010000303.1:0-1596 GCA_964352935.1 uncultured Rickettsiales bacterium
GAATTTAATTGCTTCGCCGAAGGGCAAGACTTTTGTTCTTGCTATTAGCTATAACATATACAAGAAGTTTATGGGGCACTAGTGGGGCACTGAGGGGCAAATAATTACAATTTTGCAGTTTATTGCCACTAATATAGAAAGCCATTTGTTGGCTTCCACCCTTGTTAATAGCAATTGCAGAGTGTTGTAGAAAATAGCTTTCTCAGGGCTCATAACCTGAAGGTCAGAGGTTCAAATCCTCTCCCCGCAACCAATTTTCTCAATAAATCAGTAATTTAGATTGGATTAAGAAATCGCCACCGCCTCTCTTGGCACACTGGTGGCACACTTCCAGACAACACATCACCACTCATACAACGCAAACCATCCAAAACTACCAACTTAAAACTGGACTAAAAAATAGAGGTTGACCACAAGCTATATCGTTAATGTGGTATGAACTTGTCAGCATTTAGTAGGCTGATTCCAAAGAAGAAAGGCTTTACTAAGGTTGCATTTACATTATCAGAAAGCTTCATGAGGAAAGCTGCCATTGATGCTTTTCAATATGCCCCAAATTTCTTGGATTTAATCTGACAATGCTGCAAAACATTGGACGCATAATAATAACACAGAAAGAGCTGAAAAGCTAGATATTTTGGACTGTATTGGACTGTGCTGGATGAATATTTGGTGCCCACGGCCAGAGTCGAACTGGCACGGGAATAAATTCCCGACAGATTTTAAGTCTGTACTACTCGGTGCTGATTTTTCGAGCGAACACAAGGCTTTCAGCGCGACACTCTGTATCATAGATGGTGCAACTTTCACGCTCCTAAGTATCTGTTTTGTAAAACTACCTACACTCTCAATGATACAGGTTTTGCCACTGATTATATGCAGTGCTTGCACCTCCCCTACTATGCAAAAAGCAGAGGCAATAAACGCCTTTGTAAATAATCAACTCCATTACGAAGCTGTTAACCGCGACCCGAAGCCTTTGAGTGAGATAATTTCAACCACGCGTGGTAACTGCGCCGACTACGCGCTCTACAAACAACACCTTCTCAAGCAGCAAGGCATCACCTCTTACGTGGTTAAGGGCATGACAACTGACAACCTGCCACATGCGGTAACGATGTTCTACGACAATGGCGAGCGATGGTTTCTCGACAACCGCAGCCCCTACCCTACGCAGGTGGTTTTCAATAGGGCTTTTTACAACATGGATACAAAGGAAGGAATGATTCAATGAGCATCAAGCGCCTACTAAACCGCAACGCCGTGATATGGCCTGCAATTATCATCTTCACCATATTGTTCTGGTGGGGCGTGTACGAAATAGCCAAGCTCCTATGGGGCGTGGCTTGCAGTTTAATTTTTTAATAAATGGAAGGGAAATATGGAGAATAGAGCATTATCAATTAAACAGCCTTGGGCATGGCTAATAGTTAACGGCTACAAGACTGTTGAGAATCGCAACTGGAATACAAAATTTCGGGGAGTCTTTATTGTTCACGCGGGAAAATCCTTTGATAAAGATGGGTACGAAGATGTGAAGTCTAAATTTCCAGAAGTTAAAATGCCAGAAATAAAAGACTTTGAACGTGGTGGTAT
>CAYGTX010000304.1:0-1591 GCA_964352935.1 uncultured Rickettsiales bacterium
ACGCTGAGCCGCGCCCTAATTTCATATAAAAATTGGTTAGGAAAATTAACAAATGCCATGCGTATCTTATTACCCTAGCACATATTGTGCTGCAACCATTACACATCCCACAGAAAGCGGGATAGAAAAATTATCATCTATCTTGAATTGAATTGAAAACACCTCAACAATCGTAGCAACAAATGCCGCAACGGTAGCGCTTATGATATAGAAGTGACCTGCATCATATATCCACGCAATCACGCCCATCGAAATAAGACACGTCACAAAAAATGCCGCACAGCCTTCTAAACTCTTTCCATAAAAAGGATGCTTTCCAAATGGCTTTCCAATAAGGGCAGCGGCACTATCAGCAAGAATCAAGTAAGTAAAAGCAGTAATCGCAATCAACTTAGGAAAGAACAGCACCATAATAAGCGCTGAAAGCATCACGTAACTGGCACCACTTAATTTTTTACGCTCACGGTTACGCAACAAATAACCCATCATCGTTTCTAACATGGGGCAACGCTCGCCAGAGCAACGTCTTGCACCATCCACCAACAACACAACTAAGGTCAATGGTATTAGCACGTTTAGCATCACATCTTTATCGGTAAAATGATATAAAACCACCACCCATAACGAGCTTAAATGCACGAGTTTACGCAGCACTTCTTGCTGGTATGATAATTGTTCAGAAGGTTCTTGCATGTATCTCTATCCCTAAAGGAGAAAAGAATATAATTGATTTCACGTCATTTCGCAAGCAATGAGCATTTAATAAAGCATCTCGCGCGGATCAAACGTAAGCTCCATGCGGTTCCAGCCTTTCGCTCCATCATATTTTTCTTCCGGTAAATATTTCAATGGGCTGCTTTTTTTCACTGCTCTTACAGCACTATCTGCCATAGCTCTAAAAAACTGATCTGTCATATAGCGCCCTTGTTCAACAATTTCCACATTGCTAACAGAGCCATCTCTTGCCAACTCAATCACTAACTTGACTTGCATATCTTGCGCATCACGCGCACCACCTAGCACCGTCCAATTGCGCATAATTTGTTGACGTACTGCGTCAATCTCAGAGAGTGAAAGCGGTATACCAGGCTGATAACTATCTTTAGAAGCGGTAGAAAGGAAGTCTTCCACCTCTTCAAAATTACTTTCCTGCGGTGTTTCATCCTGCTCTTTGGCTTCCATACTCTCAACGCTTTTTAGCACCGAAGCAAACGCATCTACAGGCTCTTCTTTTTTTACCTCTTCTGGTTCTTCCTTCGGAGGCTCTTTCTCTTCTGGCTTTTCTTGCGGTGCTTCTGGTTCTGGCTCTTTAGCAATCGCTTTTGGCAAAGGCTCTATTTCACGCGCTCTAATAGGTTTAGGTTTTATTTTTACTTTTGGTGCTTCACGCCTGACTGGCTCAGCCAAAGAAGCTTTAGGTTCTGCCGCTGATGACGCTTTCTTCTTATTAGGATCAATTTTTGGTGCTTTTGGCGTCGCAATACGCACGTTGGTAATATCAGACACTGTCAGTATCTCTACAACATTAATCCTTACTTGGATTTGCTTTGGTCAAGAAAAATGACACAAGCCAAAGACAAAAAGAAATAGA
>CAYGTX010000305.1:0-1565 GCA_964352935.1 uncultured Rickettsiales bacterium
TTGCTAGCGTTTGTCTTTTTATAGATTTTTTACCTAGCCATTTTGGAACCCAAGGTGAATCTCTGCCCATTAACATTTGGATTGAAAAAAGCAAGAGTGGTATAGAAGGCAGCGCGGTTGCACCAGGTGGAAGTGGTATTGGCAAGCAAAGGGGTAGTGAAAATATGAGCATAATTAGCCCAAAGCCACGCTCATGCAATGCTTTCTTCACTTCAAACAATGAAATTTGATCCGCGTTATTATCGCGAACTACACCATGCAGTGCTTCTGATGCTGGAATGTCTTGCCGCTTATCCGATTGCATAGTTAATTATATCCAAAAAATCATGCCAAATTGCCGCGCGATTATTGCAGCCAGCATTCGAATTTGCAAGCTGTTTTGAATATAACTAGGCCTTTTTATTACCAGATGTTTTTTTAGTAGCCTTCTTTTTTGCTGACGCTTTCGTTTTAGCGGGAGCTTTCTTTGTCGCAACCTTGGGTGCTTTCTTTTTTGCTTTCGATACAGCCTTCTTTTTAGCAGGAGCTTTTTTCGCTGGAACTACCTCAGTCTCTTCTTCCACATCAATAATACGAGCACCCGTTACTGCTTTTGTTTGAGAATTAACGGCTTTCTTTTCGTCATCTGAAAGTTTTTCAGCTTTTGATTCGTCAGTTTCGCCTTCACCTTTTAAACCATCTTTCATGCTGCGAACGCCTCTACCGAGGTCACCCATCACTCTAGGTAACTTGCCCGCTCCAAATAGCACAAATACGATAACCAAGACCAGTATTAACTGCCAACCACTAATGCCCATTTTTATTCTCCATATATGATATTTTTTAGTTTAGTTTAGCCTACAGCTTTTTTCAACAAGCTTTCAGCATAAGTTTTATTTAAGTTTAAAGGCGCTTTTAAAACGCTAAGACTTTTCTCTAATCGCACTCTTGCTGATTCAGTTAATGGTTTCACACCTTTTGCCACATCAAGCATTTCTTTCATACTACCATTACAATGAAGCA
Organism: uncultured Rickettsiales bacterium; assembly: GCA_964352935.1. Taxonomy (GTDB): domain Bacteria; phylum Pseudomonadota; class Alphaproteobacteria; order Rickettsiales; family CAYGPX01; genus CAYGPX01. The sequence continues at coordinate 1,003 of CAYGTX010000305.1, forward strand.
CCGCATCACAACCAGCGTCGAGTGACTTTTCAGCTTTCTCTTTAAATGTTCCTTTTAGCGCCTTCATCGAAAGATCGTCAGAAATCAAGAAACCATCAAAACCAATATCATTTCGAATAAGATTAATCATTTTAGGTGATTGCGTAGCTGGAAGCTTATCATCAACCGCATTATACACAATATGTGCCGTCATTGCCCACCAAGGCTTATCAGCCACATACTTAAAGCTTGCAAAGTCAGTTTGTTGTAGCACCTCAAGTGGCGTATCAACTGTCGGTAAATCCTCGTGACTATCTACCAATGCACGACCATGACCAGGTATATGCTTGATGACTGGCAATACACCACTATCAATCAGCCCTTTGGCATTTTCAATGGCTAGATCAGCCACTTGTTTAGGGTCACTTCCAAAACTTCTATCGCCAATAATATCGTGTGCACCTTCTACTAAAAGATCCATCACTGGCGCACAATCAACATTAATTCCTAGTTCGTAAAGCTCTTCACCAAGTAATCGATAATTATAATACACCGCTTCTTTGGCTTCATCTTTGCCATTTTTT
>CAYGTX010000306.1:0-1556 GCA_964352935.1 uncultured Rickettsiales bacterium
AACCTTTCTATACGTCGCCTGCGTGAGTTGTGTATAATTGAGAGTCCACGTTGTAACGACCAAACACAGGTGCTTTACCACGATAGAGCTTCACATCATTGACGCGCTCTGGCATCAATGTTTTCATAAACTCTCTAGCGGCTTCATAATCTTCCTGACCATCAATCAGAATTTCCTGCACGCCATCATCGTATAAATCACGAATGGTGCGACGAATCACACCTTCCTCACCATGAATGAATGCAGGCGCGGTAGAAGCCAAGGTAGATTCACGGATAAGATTCCATAAACGCGCTAAATAGTCGTAATCATGCTGAATAGCATCTTTACTTTTACCTGAACCAGCCGTACGCACAATGATGCTTGCTTCTGCTGGAAGCTTTAAATCACGCACCACTTTTTTAAGACGCTTTCGGTCTTCATAAGATGAAATACGGCGCGAAACACCACCACTACGCGCTGCATTTGGCATCAACACGCAATAACGACCCGCTAAAGTAACATAAGTTGTGAGTGACGCACCTTTATTGCCGCGCTCCTCTTTTTCCACTTGTACCAAAATCACTTGGTTGCGCTTAATCACTTCTTGAATCGTATAGCGACGAAGCAATTGGCTGCGTGTTGCTTTTAAGGCTTTCTCGCTTTTAGCAGGAGGCGCATCTTCAGCATCTGCGACCACTTCCGCTTCATTTGAAGCATCGTCCGATCCTGTTTCAGCATCTTTATCATCTTCATCATCATCTTCACTTTCAGCTGCTCTGCGCGCATCCATTAAAGAGCGCTTTAACTCTTCACGGTCTGAAACTGGAATTTGATAATAATCTGGATGAATCTCAGAAAATGGTAAGAAACCTTGACGATCTTGACCATATTCCACAAAGGCAGCTTGCAAAGACGGCTCTACGCGCGTCACTTTTGCCAGATATATATTGCCTTTAAATTGTTGTTTTAGCGATGTTTCAGAATCAAACTCCTGAACACGGCCATTTTCCAGCATGACCACCCGTTTTTCTTCCGGGTGGACAGCATCCACTAAAATTCTTTTTGTCATTGATAAAATTCCTCATATACAAACCTATAATGTTTTTAGACAAGCATTCGCTTATCGTTTTAACACGGGTTGATACTGTTATTTGTTATCGAGATGCCTTGTTTTGGTGTCACCATCTCGCTTAAAGCAAATGTTGAAATAAATTAGCAACACTGCCTAAAAAATTCTTGTTACCATGCGTATAAACTGTATCGTGTCATTCAGATAGAAGGTAAAATAGACTACAATCTTCAATCTAAACTTAAAACGCACCATACATTATGCAGCATTAGAGCACCAAAGCTCAACGCGCAATGTAAGTGATGAATAGGTAAACTGTCAAACAAATAATGCATTCGATTCAACCAGACGGAAAAAATTGATTTATATGCAAAAAATTCGCTATATCCTTATCTTTTTACTGGGAATATTGCTATTTTCTCCGTCCATTTCTCTGGCTGAAAAAAACACTATCACTGCCGTTGAACTTCATCAAGAAGCCAACGAAATTCAGCTTAAATTCACC
>CAYGTX010000307.1:0-1531 GCA_964352935.1 uncultured Rickettsiales bacterium
CACCCCACTCGCACCGTCAAAAAGATTATATTCGCAAACTCTATTCGCACGATTTGGTGTTTGGAGTTGGGCCAGCAGGAACAGGAAAAACCTACCTTGCTGTTGCGGTGGGTGTATCACTCTTTGCCGAGCATAAGGTGGATAAAATTATCCTCTCACGCCCAGCCGTAGAAGCAGGTGAGAAAATCGGCTTCCTACCTGGTGATATGAAAGAAAAAGTAGATCCATATCTTCAGCCACTTTATGACGCACTACACGAAATGTTACCTGCCGATAAAATGCAGAAATATATCGAAAATAAAATTATTGAGATTGCGCCTCTAGCGTTCATGCGCGGGCGTACACTCAGCAATGCCTTTATTATTTTGGATGAAGCGCAAAATGCTACCCCAACCCAAATGAAAATGTTTATGACACGACTAGGGGAAGGCTCAAAAATGGTGATTACAGGTGACCCAACCCAAGTGGACTTACCGCCAACCATGCCTTCAGGACTTGCCGATGGCGTAGCACGCCTTGGTGAAGTGGAAGAGATTGGCATTACAAAGTTTCTTGCACAAGATATTGTTCGTCACCCATTAGTGGAGAAAATTGTACGCGCCTATGATGGTTAGAGCGCTATCAGCATTGTGTTAGGAAAACACTAAGCAGAACGTAAGTAAGTTAGGGAGGTACTCTATGACTGCGGCACTTAATTTAGACGTAAATATACAACTGGATGAATGGCTCACTGCCATTCCTGAGATTGAACTGGTGATCGAAAAAACCACACGGCATGTGCTAGAGGCCACTGGTCTTTCAGAATATGCTAACTCGATTGAGGTTTCCATCCTACTCACCGATGATGAAGCCATCAAAGCATTAAACGATGAATATCGCGATAAAGACAAGCCAACCAATGTACTTTCTTTCCCGCAAGAAGAAATGGATCCTGATGCTTATGATGAGTGGGATGGCAAAGACGTGGTACTGGGCGATGTTATTTGCGCTTTAGAAACCATTAAGCATGAAGCCCAAGAGCAAGATAAAGAGCTACTACATCACTTCACCCATATGTTGGTACATGGTATTTTACATCTGCAAGGACACGACCATGGCACCGAACGCGAGGCCGAAGAAATGGAAGCGCTAGAAACAGAAATTCTAGAAGACCTCTCCATACCAGACCCTTACAGCGATTAAGTAAAGGTTATTTGCAATTTATCTCACCCTTTGATATGATTAATTAAGCAATAGTTGAGAATAACTTAAACTGTTGCTGTTTTTTCTGATTTCAAGGTAAGGAATGGATACGTCATTGGTAAATGAGCCTCCGTCGAGACAGCATTTGCAGAATTCTGCAAATGCATACATCACCCCTAAAGAACGCCAATCAACACGATTTAAGCGTTTTTTCCGAAGTGCGTTAAACGCTCTGCCCTTTATTGGCTCGGGGCACGCTCCGTCATTAGAACATGATATGGCCGAATTGCTCGAAGAGCATGATCCAGAAGGCACGCAAGTTGGCTCGGAAGAACGGACGATTCTAAGT
>CAYGTX010000308.1:0-1526 GCA_964352935.1 uncultured Rickettsiales bacterium
TCAACCCACACCACCAGCCTATATGAGAGCTTCGGTGTTAACACCCAATATCAAGTAGCTTTCAACCATTCTGTGAAGCGCTTCAGGCGTGTGTGCTGTTGTTTGAAAGTCATCAATCACTTTTTTAAAACGATTGATTGCTGCAATAGGCTGGTTTTGTTTAAGGTAAAAACGGCCAACTTCCATTTCTTTACCTGCTAGATGGTCACGAACTAAATCAATTTTTAATTTTGCATCACGCGCATATTCACTGCCAGGAAAACGTGCTACTACTTCTTTTAACGCAATACGAGCATCTTCAGTAATGCCCTGATCGCGTCCAACGTCTGTTATTTGTTCGTAATAACTCAGTGCTTTTAGATAATAAGCGTAAGATACATCTTTATTACCCGGATGAAACTTAATGAAGCGGTTTAGTGATGCTATAGCCGAATCATATTCTTCATTTTGATAATAAGTATAACCTGCCATTAATTTCGATTTTGTAGCAAGTGGTGAATAGGGGTAAGTTCGCTCTACTTCTTCAAATGTTTCTATAGCAGCATGATATTTGCCTGCTTGCAAGTCGTTCGTTGCATCGGCATACATTTCTTCCGCTGAGCGCTTGTCAGCGAGTAAATTTTCATCATCTTTTGTCGTGCTGCAAGCAGAAAGTGCTAATGAGCTAACTAACAGAACGATACTTAATGTAAAACGGGTAAATTTCATAACCACCAAATGTAACGATTTAGAACGATTCATATTGGAGTATTATAGGAGTCTTAAAGCTAAATGCTAGTGGTTTCCAACGATAATTTGTTTTGTTTAACCTACAAGACTTTTTGCAAAGCTTTCAGCTTCAAATGCTCGCAAATCATCAATAGATTCACCAACACCAATCGCGTGAATGGGTAGTTGATATTCAGTTGCTAACCCAACCACCACACCACCTCTGGCTGTGCCATCTAGTTTGGTGATAATCATACCAGTTATGCCTATCATTTCGCCAAATATCTTCACTTGAGAGTGGGCATTTTGCCCCGTGGTAGCATCTAGCACAATTACTGCATCATGAGGTGCGGTTTCATCAACTTTTTTAATGACACGCACCACTTTTACAAGCTGTTCCATAAGGTTGGATTTATTCTGCAGCCTGCCTGCTGTATCAATCAATAGTACATCCGCATTTTCTGCTTTAGCTTGCTCTAGCGCTGTATATGCTACGCTGGCTGGATCAGCATTTTCTTTACCTTTAATAAATCCACAGCCAGAACGTTTTGCCCATTCGGCAAGTTGCTCTACCGCAGCTGCACGATAGGTATCACCCGCTGCAACCACCACTTTTTTACCTTCTTTCATGAACTGATTGGCAAATTTACCGATGGTTGTGGTTTTCCCTGCGCCATTTACACCACAAAATAATATCACATGTGGTAATTTATCGGTTTTAACTGTGAGTGGTTGTGTAAGTGGTTTGAGTTTTTGTGTGATATGAGATGCCAGTACTTCACGTACTTCGTTATCAGAAATTTCTTTATCATATTTAC
>CAYGTX010000309.1:0-1518 GCA_964352935.1 uncultured Rickettsiales bacterium
CCCTGAGCCGACTCGCAGCGAGCGAAAGTTCAGAACTTGCAATCAAACATTCGCTTGATTGTAGGCACGTGATGAATGCGCCTTGGTATCGTGATGTGTTTCGCTCAACGAGGATATTAAAAGGGCAAAACGAGAAGCATCGCTTTACCACCTCACAGAAAGGGTTTAGGTTTGCGACGTCCGTGGGCGGTGTTGCAACGGGAGAGGGGGGTGATATATTAATTGTGGACGACCCGCATACGCCAATGCAGGCAGCCTCAACCATTATGCGAAAACGTGCTAATCAATGGTTTGATCAAACCTTCATGAGTCGCTTAAACCATAAAAAACATGGTATTGTAATCATTGTGATGCAGCGACTGCATGTGGATGACTTGACAGGGCATTTATTACAGAAAAAGAATAGTAATTGGCAGGTGTTAGAGCTGCCTGCTGTTGCACGTGAGAAGCAAATTTTTTCACTTATGAATGGTAGTGTGTTTGAACGGCTGGAGGGCGATATTCTTCACCCTGAGCATGAAGGTGAAGCTGAGCTATTGATGCTAAAAGAGTCTTTGGGGAGCCAGGCCTTTGCTGCACAATACCTGCAACAGCCAATACAAGCTGAGAGTGCGTTGCTGAAACAATGCTGGATAAAACACTATCAACAGCCACCCGTTGGTGGGCAGGTTGTGCAAAGTTGGGATACGGCAATTAAGGCGGGAGAAAATAATGATAATAGCGTGTGCACGACGTGGATGATGGTTCAAGGGACGGAAAAGGATAACGGATATTATTTAATGGATACAGAGTTGGGAAAGTGGGAATTTCCTGAACTCTGCCGAAAAGTAGAAGAACAGGCCAAAAAATGGCAGCCAGAAGCAATCTTGATTGAAGATAAAGCCAGTGGGCAATCACTCTTGCAAGAAATGCGCAGACAAACAAACTTGCCATTCATTGCTATTTTGCCAAAACATCAGAAAATTCAACGCTTAGCGAGTGTGACACCTTTATTTGAGGCTGGGAAAGTATTTTTTCCTACTTATGCATCGTGGCTTGCAGAGCTTGAAGTTGAGTTGTTGAGTTTTCCCAATGTACTACATGATGACCAAGTGGATACAATTTCTCAATTTTTAATTTGGGCAAACACACGTGAACATAGACAGCCTAGAGTAAGACACGTATAACACTATCATAATTTTATTATGTAGGTGTAGTTTTGAGCGGCGTAGAAATTATTAAAGTAAAGCGAACGGATGATAGCATGCGCTTAGACCGTTGGTTTAAGCTAAATGTACCCCTTATGACGCATGGTATGTTGCAAAAAGCATTGCGTAAAGGGCAGGTGCGGCTGGATGGCAAGCGCGCAAAAGCAAGCGACCATGTTAGCGCAGGACAGGAAGTGAGAGTTCCACCGATTTCGCAAGATCAATATGAAAAATCATTCAAACCTAAAGAAAAGAAAAAATTTAGACCCTCGAAAGAGCAAGTAGAAAAATTTGCACAAGCACTTATTTTTGAAAATGATGAGTTGGCGGT
>CAYGTX010000310.1:0-1516 GCA_964352935.1 uncultured Rickettsiales bacterium
CTTTCCTTGGCGAGCAAATTAAGCAGCGCTGCCTTCGCTGTTTGCACTCCCTCTAAAACCCCCTCTTCATAGCGAAAGTGAGGATTGAGCTCTAGCTGTGGATAGTCGCACGGCTGCAGCGCATCTTCGCTTGTCAAATTCGGAATAAATGTGCGCCCACACTTGAGCACCTTTTGATGTTGCGCTTCACAAATCTGTTCAAGAAGTCTTAGAATTTCGTCTCTCATGGAAAAACTCCCTCATCAAAGCTGCGCACTCCCCTTCAAGCACACCGCTTGCAATCTCTATCTCATGAGTTGGATGCTTTGTTTCAAATACATTGATCCAGCTTCCACACGCTCCGTGGCGCACATCTGGCGCCCCCCAAACAAGACGTTTGACGCGCGACAAAAGCATCGCACCAGCGCACATAGTGCACGGCTCTATTGTACTGTAAAGAGTGGTCCCAAGCAGACGCCAATTTTCAAGAGCATTAGCAGCAGAGCCAATCACCAGCATCTCAGCGTGTGCGGTTGCATCTTTGAGCAACTCAACTTGATTGTGCCCTCTGGCAATAATTTGGTTCTCAAAAACGACAACTGCACCCACAGGAACTTCTCCATCCCTGTAAGCCTTTTTAGCCTCACCAAGTGCAGCGCGCATGAAAAGATCATCATCCATCAGATAGCTTCACTTGGAGAGTTTTAATCTGCTTTTTCAATACCTCAGTGTCATTGAGGTACTTCTTTTGCATCCCAGACAGTTTTTTATCATGTCGATCATTTAAAGCTGCAAGCTCTCTAGCGTGCCGCTTTTGCATAGCTTCAAGTGAGCGCTCGACCTGCTCTTTCTCCCTCTCCTCTTTTAAATGGGTTGAATGATCGAGCGCCTTTTTTCTCAGTTCCTTATAGAGTGCATCACTAAATACAACTGAGTTGAAGAGGCAAAAAAGATATGTCCTAACCGCCCCAAACCGCTTGATTGAATCCTTCATTAAAGTGCGAGCTAGCGATTCATCCAAATCAGGAAGAGTGTCAAAATCTGGGTTGAGCTTTTTTAGCTCCTGCTCAAAAAAACCGTAGACATCAGTATTTTTCAAAATCCAGCGTGAGGCAATAAACTCCCCAAGCCCACTATTCCCATCTGCGATATCTTTTTGATACGCAGGAACCATCTCTGTGATTGTGACCATATTTGGTCCCTTTCCAAGAAAGTAGCGCTTACAAAAATCTCGATCAATTTTCAAGTGCTCATTTTTAAGATCCTTCTTAATAAGCTCAATCACCTCATCTAGCCAAGGAGCCGCCATTTCAATTTTCTCTTGATATCCACTCTCTTTTATCATAAAAACATCCTCACAATAAGAAAGAGATTTTTAAAGAAATGTCCCTAATCAATCAAGAGCAAAAAACAATCAATGCCATTTTGAAAAAATATACACGTGAAAAAGCGGACGGTGATCTGAAAAAAAAGGTCTACTTTGACCTAATGGATGCCAAGTCTAAAGGAGTGCTTACCCTCCCCTTCAAAGTGACAC